>JAEXXY010000351.1 GCA_023451855.1 Actinomycetes bacterium | reverse complement strand
ACCCTGAGTCGGTCGAGGCGGGCGGCGTCGGCGGCGGCGCGTCGGCCGCGAGCGTCGACGCCGCCGCGGGAAGGGCGGTCAGGGCGGTCGCGACCGCCGCGGTGGCGGCGAGCGCGGAGAGACGGGTCCGGATCATGTGAGCTTCTCCTGTGTCGGTCTCCCGGCCGTGGTCACCGGCCGGCATGGAGAAACCTAGGAAGCGAGCCTTCGGGCCGGGCCAAGGAGCGTCCCCGTCTTGGTCGATGGTTCGGTCAAGAGCAGGTCTGGAAACCTCTTTCATCGTCAGGACGGCCGTCTCAGGATGCGGACACCGTTCCAGCGAGGCACGATGCGCGCGCCCGCGCGCGGAGGGTCCGCGGAGCAGCCGGGTCACCGGTGCAGCGGCGGCCACCCTGACCGGGACCGCCGCGCACCGTGACCACCACCCGCGTCCGTCGCCACCCACCCGACCGGGTGCGGGCAGCGCGGACGCCCGTCCCGTCGCACGACACCGCCGCCCGCGAAGGTCGCGGGCGGCGGTGCGGCGGACGGAGCTGTTGCGGCTGCCTCAGCAGCTGCCGACGAGACGCTGGGCGAGCCAGCCCTCGACCTTGTCGAGCGCGACGCGCTCCTGCGCCATGGAGTCACGCTCGCGGATCGTCACGGCCTGGTCCTCGAGGGTGTCGAAGTCGACCGTGATGCAGAACGGCGTGCCGATCTCGTCGTTGCGGCGGTAGCGCTTGCCGATCGCGCCGGCGTCGTCGAAGTCGATGTTCCAGTGACGGCGCAGCGTGGCCGCGAGGTCGCGGGCCTTCGGCGAGAGGTCGGCGTTGCGCGACAGCGGGAGCACCGCGGCCTTGACCGGTGCGAGGCGCGGGTCGAGGCGCAGCACGACGCGCTTGTCGACGCCTCCCTTGGTGTTGGGGGCCTCGTCCTCGGTGTAGGCGTCGACGAGGAAGGTCATGAGCGAGCGGGACAGGCCGGCTGCCGGCTCGATGACGTACGGCGTGTACCGCTCGCCGGTCTGCTGGTCGAAGTAGACGAGGTCGGTGCCCGAGTGCTTGCTGTGCGTCGACAGGTCGAAGTCGGTGCGGTTGGCGATGCCCTCCAGCTCGCCCCACTCCGAGCCGGCGAAGTTGAAGCGGTACTCGATGTCGACGGTGCGCTTGGAGTAGTGCGACAGCTTGTCGGCCGGGTGCTCGAAGTGGCGCAGGTTGTCGGGGTTGATGCCGAGGTCGGTGTACCAGCGGGTGCGCTCGTCGAGCCAGTACTGCAGCCACTGCTCGTCCTCGCCCGGCTTGACGAAGAACTCCATCTCCATCTGCTCGAACTCGCGGGTGCGGAAGATGAAGTTGCCCGGCGTGATCTCGTTGCGGAAGCTCTTGCCCGTCTGGGCGATGCCGAACGGCGGCTTCTTGCGCGAGGCCTGCATGACGTTGAGGAAGTTGACGAAGATGCCCTGGGCGGTCTCGGGCCGCAGGTAGTGCAGGCCCGACTCGTCCTCGATGACGCCGAGGAAGGTCTTGAGCATCATCTGGAAGTCGCGCGGCTCGGTCCAGCGACCCTTGGTGCCGCAGTCGGGGCACACGAGCTCGCTCAACGGCACGGAGTCGGGGTCGGCGATGCCCTTCTTCTCCGCGTACGCCTCCTGCAGGTGGTCCAGGCGGCGGCGCTTGTGGCAGTTGAGGCACTCGACGAGCGGGTCGGTGAACGTGCCGACGTGGCCCGAGGCCACCCACGTCTCCCGCGGCAGGATGATCGAGGAGTCGATGCCGACGACGTCGTCGCGGCTCGTCACCATCGCCTTCCACCACTGGCGGCGGATGTTCTCCTTGAGCTCGACACCGAGGGGGCCGTAGTCCCACGCAGACCGGGTGCCTCCGTAGATCTCACCGCTGGGGAAGACGAAGCCCCTGCGCTTGCAGAGGCTGACGACGGTGTCCACGGTGGATGTCTGCTTGGCCATGCGGGACAGGTTATCGGGCGCAGGCCACCGGTTTCTCCACCCGCCCTCCCGGCGGTCGGGGACACCGGCGCCGGTCCCCTAGGCTCGGACGCGTGGCCCTGAGTTTCCGCTCCCGCGTCGAGCACGCGTCCTACCCGCTCCTCGAGCGCCTCGCGCACGTGCCGCGCGCCGTGTCCCTCGGCCTGCTCGCGGTCGTCCTCGTGGCGGGAGTGCTCGCACCGCGCCCCTGGGGCGGCATCGCGTTCGCACTGGTCGCGCTCGTGCTCGGGTGGTTCCTGTTCCTGACGTGGGAGCGCCTGACGCTGCCGGAGCGCCTCATGCGCGGCGCCGTCCTGCTGCTCGCCGTCGCCGTCGCGGTCGTGCGCATCGCGCCCGCCTGACGGACGCGCTTTTGACAATGATTCTCACTTTGAGAATCATTGTCACGTGATCCCGCGCCGACTCCGCCCCGCCCTGTCAGCCCTGCCCGTCGTCGCGCTCGTGGCCCTGACCGCCGGCGCGTGCAGCACCGCCTCCCCTGCGGCGGGCGGTGTGGTCACCTCCTTCTACCCCCTCCAGTTCGCGACCCAGCAGATCGTCGGCGGCGGTCAGCAGATCGGCGTCCTCACCAAGCCCGGTGCCGAGCCGCACGACCTCGAGCTCGCACCGCAGGACCTCGCGACGATGACCAGGGCTCGCCTCGTCGTCTACGCCGACGGGTTCCAGCCCGCCGTCGACGACGCCATCGGCCAGGTCGACGCCTCCCGAGTCCTCGACGTCGCGGGCCCCGCCCGGCTCACCCTGCCGGCGAGCGAGGACGGGCACGACCACGCCGGTGAGGGCGCCGAGGGTGCAGAGGCGCCGGCAGACGCGTCGGGCGAGGCGCCCGCGGGCGACGCCCACGGGGCCGACGACGGCCACGACCACGGGGCCGACGACCCGCACTTCTGGCTCGACCCCACGCGTTACGCCGACGTCGCCAAGGCCATCGGGACGCGTCTGGCCCACGACGACCCCGCGAACGCCGCCACCTACGAGAAGAACACCGCCGCGTTCGTCGCGAGGCTGACGGCTCTCGACGCCGACTACCGCACCGGTCTCGCGTCGTGCCGCTCGCCGATCCTCGTCACGAGCCACGCCGCCTTCGGCTACCTCGCCCAGCGCTACGGCCTGGACCAGCACGGCATCGCGGGCATCTCCCCCGAGGCCGAACCGAGCGCCGCCGCGCTCAAGCAGGTCAGCGACCTCGTGCGCTCCGAGGGCGTCACGACGATCTTCCAGGAGACGCTCGTCGAGCCGCAGCTGGCCGACACCGTCGCCCGCACGACGGGCGCCACGGTCGCCACGCTCGACCCCGTCGAGGGGATCACCGGGGCGTCGGCCGGCAAGGACTACTTTGAGGTCATGCGCAGCAACCTCACCGCCCTGCGGAAGGGACTGGGGTGCCAGTGAGCGCCACCGACACACCCGCCACCACGCCGGACGCCTCCCCCACCGGGTCCGACACAGCTCCGGGCGACGTCGTCATCGACGTCCACGGCGCCGGCTTCGGCTACGGCGAGCGCACCGTCCTCCGCGGCGCCGACCTCACCGTGCGCCGGGGTGAGATCGTCGCCGTCGTCGGGCCGAACGGCTCGGGCAAGTCGACCCTCATGAAGGGCATCCTCGGCCTCAACGAGCGCACCGAGGGGGCCGTCACCCTCTTCGGCGTCCCCGCCGACGACTTCCACGACCGGGCCCGGCTCGGCTACGTGCCGCAGCGCCACACGCTCTCGGCGTCGGTCAGCGCCACCGCCGAGGAGATCGTCGAGACCGGACGTCTGCCGCGGCTCGGCTGGTTCGGGCGCCTCCGCGCCACCGACCGGCAGATAGTCGCCCGCTCGCTCGAGGTCGTCGGCCTCGGCGACCGAGCGGCCACCGAGGTCAGCACGCTCTCGGGCGGCCAGCAGCGGCGCGTCCTCATCGCCCGGGCGCTGGCCGGGCAGCCCGACGTCCTCGTCATGGACGAACCGACGGCCGGCGTCGACGCCGCGAGCCAGCACGTGCTCGCCGACGTCCTCGAGCGGCTCGTCGAACGCGGCGTCACCATGGTGGTCGTCACCCACGAGCTCGGCCCCCTCGAGCGGCTGCTGACGCGCATCGTCGTCGTCGACGCCGGGCAGATCGTCTTCGACGGCACGCCCGACGCGTACGCCGCCTCCCGCGAGGCGGTGCACCACGAGCACGACAGCCACCACCACGACCTCGAGCTCGAGACGGCCCGGCCGGTCATCGGCCGAGGCCCCTTCGACTCCGCCCGGGGAGGCGACGCGTGATCAGCGACATCCTCACCGTCGACTTCATGCAGCGGGCGCTCGTCGCGGCGCTGCTCGTGGGCACGGTCGCGCCGATGGTCGGCATCTTCCTCGTGCAGCGCCGGCTCTCGCTCATCGGCGACGGCATGGGCCACGTCGCCCTCGCCGGCGTCGCGATCGGCCTCGTCAGCGGCACGGCCCCGGTGCTCACGGCGCTGGTCGCGGCCGTCATCGCCGCGGTCGTCATCGAGCTGCTGCGGGCCCGGGGGCGCACCAACGGCGACGTCGCCCTGGCCGTCATCTTCTACGGCGGCATCGCCGCCGGCGTCGTCATCATCAGCCGCTCGCCCGAGGGCACCCCGGCCAACCTCATGAAGTACCTGTTCGGCTCGATCCTCACGACGACGAGCGGGGACATCTGGGTCTTCGCGGGGCTCGCCGTCGTGGTCGCCGTGACCACGTGGGTGCTGCGACCGCGCCTCTTCGCCGTCGCCAACGACGAGGAGTACGCCCGCGCCGTCGGCATCCCCGTGCTGCCCATCAACATCGTGCTCGCGGTCCTGACCGCCACGACGGTCGTCGTCGCGATGCGCGTCGTGGGACTGCTGCTCATCAGCGCGCTCATGATCGTGCCGAACGCCGCCGCCCAGCTCGTCGCCCGCTCGTTCGGCAGCGGCGTCCGGTGGGCGGTCGGCTTCGGGCTCGTCGCGAGCGTCGGGGGTGTCGTCGTGTCCTACCCGCTCAACACGCCGTCCGGCGGCTCGATCGTGCTGCTGTCGGTCGCGATCTTCGTCGCCGTCGCCGCCGTCACGGGTCTGCGGGCCCGCGTGCGCGGACGGCGGCACTCCGTCGCCGAGGTGCACCCCCACGAGCACGGCGTCGAGTGCGGCCACCCCGCGATCCCGCACGGCGACCACGTCGACTACGTCCACGACGGCCACCGGCACGCGGCCCACGAGGGGCACTACGACGAGCACGGCGGTGGCGAACCACCCCGGCACGACCACCGGCACGACCACCGGCACGACCGCCGGCACGACGACGACGCGATGACGAGGACCCCCCGATGAGCAGGACGACCAGCGCGGCCCAGGGCACGAGCGGCACGCGTCGCCCGACGCGGCAGCAGGCCGCCGTCGCCGAGATGCTCGGCCGCTCGGAGGAGTTCACCTCGGCCCAGACCGTGCACGCGCGGCTTCGCGACGCCGGGGAGGGGGTCGGCCTCGCGACGGTGTACCGGGCGCTGCAGTCGATGGTCGAGGCCGGCACGGTCGACGTCCTGCGCACGGACGACGGGGAGGCCGTCTACCGCGCCTGCTCGAGGCACCATCACCACCACCTCGTGTGCCGGCAGTGCGGCCGCACCGTCGAGGTCGAGGGACCGGCTGTCGAGAGGTGGGCCGACGCCGTGGCCGCCGAGAACGACTTCTCGGACGTCACGCACACCCTCGAGATCTTCGGCACCTGCGCCGACTGCCGCCCCGCCTGAACGGCGTTCTACCCACGGCCCAGCCGCAACCGGAAGGCACCCGGCGCGCAACCGGCCCGCTATGCGCCTGTTCGGCATCTTGTCGGCGAGGCGGCTCCCGGCGGACGCTGGAGGACGGTGCCGGTGCCGCCACCGCGACCCCGGCTGGATCCAGCGGCGTCCGTGCTGTGGCGCCGCACGAGAGGGGTGTCGAGATGAGGGGACTCACGAGGCGGTTCGTGGCGGCCGTCGGGGCAGCGATCGGGCTCATCGCCCTGACGGCACTCGGCGGAGCGGCCGCGCCGCCGCAGCCGGTGCACCCGGACAAGCAGATCATCCTGCCGGGCGCGCACTCGGCCGAAGGCGTCGCGCGGGGTGCCGGGTCGACGTTCTACGCCGGCGAGATCTTCACCGGCAACATCTACCGCGGCGACGTGCGCACCGGCAGGGCAGCGCTGTTCATCCACGCGCCGGCCGGTCGCATGGCGCTCGGGCTGCGGGTCGACCTCGCCCACGGGTACCTGTTCGTCGCCGGCGGCTTCACCGGGCAGGCGTACGTGTACGACCTCAGGACCGGCAGGCCCCTCGCCTCCTACCAGCTGACGCCGCAGAACCCGATCATCAACCCGGTGATCAACGACGTGGCGGTGACGAGCGACGGAGCGTGGTTCACCGACTCCTCGCAGGCACAGCTGTACCTCGTGCCGGTGAGCCGTAGCGGAGCCCTCGGCGCGGCCCGGACGCTGCACCTGCACGGGCCGGCCGCGGTGCTGCAGCCCGGCTTCAACAACAACGGCATCCAGGCGACGGCCGACGGGCACACGCTCGTCGTCGCCCACAGCAACTCGGCCGCGCTCAACACCGTCGATCCCAGGACGGGCGCCAGCGCGAGGATCGCCGGGGTGTCCGTGCCGAACGTCGACGGCATCCTGCTCGAGGGGCGCACGGTCTACGTCGTGCAGAACTTCTCCAACCAGGTCACGGAGTACCGGCTCGCCGGAAACCTGGCGTCCGGCCGCCTCCTCAAGACGGTGACGAGCAAGCTCTTCCAGACCCCGACCACAGTGGCGCGGTTCGGTGACCGGCTCGCGGTCGTCAACGCGAAGTTCGACACCGGGTTCCCGCCCAAGGCAAGCCAGTACGAGGTCAACGTCGTAGACCGCTGATGGCCGGCACGGACTGCCGTCTCGATCAGGACCGGGTCGGGGTGTCGACGGCGCCGCCGTAGCGGCGGTCGCGGGCGACGTACTCCTCGATCGCTGCCCACAGGTCGCGTCGGTCGTAGTCGGGCCAGAGGCGGTTCTGGAACACCATCTCGGCGTAGGCCGATTGCCACAGCAGGAAGTTGGAGGTGCGCTGCTCGCCGGAGGAGCGGACGAAGAGGTCGACGTCGGGCATCGTCGGCTCGTCGAGGTACTTCTTGATCGTCTTCTCGTCGACCGACCCCGGCCGGAGGCGACCGTCCTTGACGTCGTGGGCGATTCGCTGCACGGCGTCGGCGATCTCGGCGCGGCCGCCGTAGTTGACGCAGAAGTAGAGGGTGAGTCCGGTGTTGTGCTGGGTCAGCTCCTGGGCGATCTCGAGCTCCTTGATGACCGAGCGCCACAGCCGCGGCGTGCGTCCGACCCAGCGCATCCGCACGCCCCACTCGTGCAGCTGGTCGCGGCGGCGCCGGATGACGTCGCGGTTGAACCCCATGAGGAAGCGCACCTCCTCGGGCGATCGCCTCCAGTTCTCCGTCGAGAAGGCGTACGCGGACAGGTGCGTCACTCCGACGTCGATCGCCCCGGCCACGACGTCGAGCAGCGACGCCTCGCCGGCCTCGTGCCCCTTGGTGCGCGGCAGCCCGCGCTGGTTGGCCCACCGGCCGTTGCCGTCCATGACGATGGCCACGTGCTTGGGGAGCAGCTCGGCCGGGAAGACCGGAGCGGTGGCGCCCGACGGGTGCGCGAAGGGGCGGGAGTACGGGGTAGCGGGGGTCATGGCTCTCCGGGTCGATGACGGATGGGCTCGTGGCTCAGGCGCGTTCGACGAGCCGCAGTGAGCGTAGCCCGCGCTCGACGTGCCACTGGAGGAACGCCGAGACGAGGCCGTTGCCCTGACGCCGGTGGCGTGGGTCGCTGTCGTCGGCGAGCTCCCAGTCGCCCGACAGCAGGGCCGCGAGCAGCTCGAACGTCTCGGGCGCGGGCGCCGTCGACCCGGGCGGGCGGCACGAGGAGCAGACGGCCCCGCCGGCCTGGACGTTGAAGGCCCGATGCGGGCCGTCGGCGCCACACCGCGCGCAGTCGACGAAGCTCGGCGCCCAGCCGGCCACCGCGAGCGAGCGCAGCAGGTACGCGTCGAGGACGAGCCCGGGGTCGTGGCTGCGCTCGGCGAGGGAGCGCAGCGCCCCCGAGAGGAGCAGGTACTGCTGGGTCTGCGGCTCGTGCTCCTCGGTCAGCTGCAGCGCCGTCTCGAGCATCGAGGTGGCGCACGTGTAGGCCGCGTAGTCGCGAGCGATGGCATCGCCGTACGGAGCGAGGGTCTCGACCTGGGTCACGGTGTCGAGGTTGCGCCCCTCGTAGCACTGGACGTCGACGACCATGCCTGGCTCGAGCCGGGAGCCGAACCGTGACTTGGTGCGCCGCACCCCCTTGGCGACGGCACGCACGCGCCCGCGGGTGCGGGTCAGCATCGTGATGATGCGGTCGGCCTCGCCCAGCTTGTGGGTGCGCAAGACGATCGCCTCGTCGCGGTAGAGGGGCATGGGCCCATTCTCCCCCGCCGCCGACGCCACGGGGCACCGCACGCGCCGGAGGGGCCGGACGCGTCGGAGGGGGCGGACGCGTCGGGGTGAGGGCCGCCCGGGGCGCACGGGCCTAACAATCCGGGGAGGTCGAACACGTGTTCGACGTTGTGGGTTACGCTGGCTGCATGGACCTCACCCTGCAGGGGTCGTTGCTCGACCTCACCGACGAGATGACGCTGCGCGACGTCGGCACCGGGATGCGTCGCCACCCGCTCGCCCACGGCGCGTGGGTCGACGTGCGTCCCGGCTGGCTCGCCGCCGGCGACGAGCTCTTCGCGGCTCTGCTGCACGACGTGCCGTGGCACGCCGAGCGCCGGCAGATGTACGACAACGTCGTCGACGTGCCCCGCCTCACGAAGTTCTACGCGGCGAACGAGCGGCTCCCCCACCCACTCCTCGACCGGGCCCGCGACGCCCTGAGCGCGCACTACGCGTCCGAGCTCGGCGAGCCGTTCGTCTCGGCGGGCCTCTGCCTCTACCGCGACGGCCGCGACAGCGTCGCCTGGCACGGAGACCGCATCGGCCGCTCGCGCGACAGCGACACCATGGTCGCGATCCTGTCGCTCGGCTCGCCGCGCGTCCTCGCCCTGCGCCCTCGTGACGGTGGCGGCATCCCCGGCACCACGCAAAAGAGCTTGCGCTACCCGCTCGGCCATGGTGACCTCGTCGTGATGGGCGGCTCCTGCCAGCGCACGTGGGACCACGCGGTCCCCAAGACCTCCGAGCCGATGGGGCCGCGCATCTCCGTGCAGTTCCGCGTCGCCGGAGTCCGCTGACGACCTGTCCCGGGCCGACGACATCCCGACGTCACCCTCCACCTCGTTCCCCAGGAGTGCGCATGCCCTCTGCCCCGTCGGGTGCAGACCTTCCCTTCCTCGACCACCTCGCCGCCGAATCGGCGCGCTTCCGGCAGCTGCTGGCCGACGCACCAGCCGGGGCCATCGTGCCGACGTGCCCCGACTGGGATGCCGACGACCTGCTGTGGCACCTCGCCGACGTCCAGTGGTTCTGGGGCGGCATCGCCCAGTACCGGTTGACGACGTCCGAGCAGGTCGAGGCCTACGGCAGGACCCGACCGGAGCGACCCGCGGACCGCGCCGGCCTGCTCGCGGCGTTCGACGCCGCGAGCGCGCGGCTGCTCGAGCAGCTGTCGCAGCTGCCGCCCGACACCGAGCTGTGGATGTGGGCCGACGAGCACACCGCCGGGTACATCCGTCGCCGCCAGGCCCATGAGGCACTCATCCACCGTCTCGACGCCGAGGCCACCGCCGGCATCGCCCCGACCGACCGTGCCCCCATCGACGCGCGACTCGCCGCGGACGGCGTCGACGAGGCGCTGCGGATCATGCGCGGCTACGAGCCCGAGCCCGGGCTGTCGCACGAGGAGCTCAGCGCGCCGGCCACCATCGCGACGGTCGACACGATGCACGCGTGGACCGTCATCCCCGTCCGGGTCACTGGCACCTACGACGGCCGCGCGATCGACCTGCTGCGCTTCCTCGTCGCCGACGGCCCCGCCGGCGGCGGCTCCGACGCCTCGGACGACGCGTCGGCTCCAGAGGTGTGCGGCACGGCCGCCGACCTCGACTGCTGGCTGTGGAACCGACCGCTGGTGGGCGAGCTGAGCCGCACCGGCGACCCGACCGCACTCGCTGCCGTCGACTCGGTGCTGCGCGGCTCGATCGACTGACCGACGCCTCGGCGCGTTCGGCGGGGCTCGTCCTCGAAGGGTCGGTTCAGCCGGCGTCGGACGCGTCATGGGCGCTGCCCGACGCGCTGCCCGACGCGCTGCCCGACGCGCTGCCCGAC
>JAEXXY010000333.1 GCA_023451855.1 Actinomycetes bacterium | reverse complement strand
CACCCGCGATCGCGACGCCGAGACCGCCGCGACGCTCGCCGCCACGTCGCTGCACGCCGTCCCGGGCGCCGTCGGCGGGCTCGCCGAGAACCTGCCGTGGCTGCGCTCGCGGCTGCACCTGCGCGGTGTCGACGCGGCCCGGTTCGTCTCCGAGCAGCTGCCCCTGCTCGAGGCCGACGAGCACGTCACCGTCGAGGTCGACGGCGACCTCCCGCCGTACGAGGAGGTCACCGCGCCGCCGGTCGTGCACATCGGGGCCGTCGACGCGGGCTCCGGCACGGGCACGCGTGAGCGCGGACGTGCCGAGCCCGGTGACTGGTTCGACCTTCGGGTCACCGTCGAGGTCGACGGCGAGGAGGTGCCGTTCGAGCCGCTCTTCGCGGCCCTGGCCGCCGGCGACGACATCATGCTCCTCGACTCCGGCGCGTGGTTCCGCCTCGACCGGCCCGAGCTCGTCCGCCTGCGCACGCTCATCGACGAGGCCCGCGACCTCGCCGACCCCGAGACCGGCGCGCTGCGCCTCAGCGCCCACCACGCCGACCTCTGGGAGGAGCTCGCCGCCCTCGGGGTGGTCGAGCAGCAGAGCGCCCGCTGGGCGGCCAACGTCGCGGCGCTCGCGCCCCTGGCCGACGCCCCCGCCGCCGAGGTCCCGCCCGACCTCCGGGCCACCCTGCGCCCGTACCAGCTCGACGGCTACCACTGGCTGACCCGCCTGTGGGACGCCCGCATCGGCGGCATCCTCGCCGACGACATGGGCCTCGGCAAGACGCTCCAGGTCATCGCGGCGCTCGCGCGGGCCCACGACCGAGGTGAGCTCGGCAGCCTCACGCCGGAGCGTCCCGACGCCCGGGGCCCGGTGCTCGTCGTCGCGCCGACGAGCGTCGTCGGCACGTGGCTGCAGGAGCTGCACACCTTCGCCCCGCACCTGCGGGCGGTCGCCGTCACGGGCACCGAGCGCAAGCGCGGAACCGCCCTCGCGGAGGCCGTCGCCGACGCTCAGGTCGTCGTCACGTCGTATGCCGTGCTGCGCCTGGACGCCGACGCGTTCCACGGGATCGATTGGGGCGGAGTGGTGCTCGACGAGGCGCAGTTCGTCAAGAACCGCCAGGCCAAGACCCACCTCGCGGTCCGCCGGCTCGGGGTGCCGTTCACCCTCGCGGTCACGGGCACGCCTCTCGAGAACTCCCTCATGGACCTCTGGTCGCTGCTGTCACTCACCGCGCCCGGCCTCTACCCGCGCCCCGACGTCTTCACCCAGCACTACCGGCGACCGATCGAGTCGGGGGAACGGCCCGACCTGCTCGACCTCCTGCGCCGTCGCATCCGCCCCCTCGTGCTGCGCCGCACCAAGGAGCAGGTGGCTCTCGACCTGCCGCCCAAGCAGATCCAGGTCGTGCCGCTCGAGCCGCACCCCGTGCACCGTCATGTCTACGACCAGCACCTGCAGCGCGAGCGGCAGCGGATCCTCGGGCTGCTGGGCGACGCCGACGCCAACCGTGTCGCGATCCTCGCCTCCCTGACCCGCCTGCGCCAGCTCGCCCTCGACCCCTCGCTCGTCGACCCTGCGCAGACCGGGCGGGCCACCGCGGCCAAGGTGGAGTTCCTCGTCGACCAGCTGCGCGAGCTCGCCGCGGAGGGCCACCGCGCCCTCGTCTTCAGCCAGTTCACCGGGTTCCTGCGGCTCGTCGAGGCCGCGCTGACCAAGGCCGGCCTCTCCACCGCCTACCTCGACGGCTCGACCACCGACCGCCAGGACGTCGTGCGCGGCTTCCGCGAGGGCGATGCCGTCGCGTTCCTCATCAGCCTCAAGGCCGGCGGCTTCGGGTTGACGCTGACCGAGGCCGACTACGTCTTCGTGCTCGACCCGTGGTGGAACCCCGCCGCCGAGGCCCAGGCCATCGACCGCGCCCACCGCATCGGCCAGGACAAGCCCGTCACCGTCTACCGGCTCGTCTCCGCCGGCACGATCGAGGAGAAGGTCGTGGCCCTGCAGGAGCGCAAGCGCGACCTCTTCGACCGCGTTGTCGACGAGGGCGGGTCGATGTCCGGGGCCATCACCCCCGACGACGTCCGCGACCTGCTCGCCCTCGACTGAGGGCTCCTTGACCTCAAGGCCAGTTGAACTCGCAGGATCCGGGTAGTGGGTACGTCATCGGCGACGCCGCCCAGCCGCCCGGACACCCCTGTCGGCGCCTCGAACGCGCGGCATAGAGTGAACGGAGCCGGAAGGTCTCCAGAAAGGAACGACAAGTGGCTTACACGCTTCCCGAGCTCGACTACGACTACGCGGCTCTCGAGCCGCACATCAGCGCTCGCATCATGGAGCTGCACCACAGCAAGCACCACAAGGCCTACGTCGACGGCGCGAACGCCGCGGTCGCCAAGCTCGAGGAGCTGCGCGAGTCCGGTGACTACGCAGCCGTCAACGGCGTCGAGAAGAACCTCGCGTTCCACCTCGGTGGCCACACCAACCACTCGGTGTTCTGGAAGAACATGAGCCCCGACGGTGGCGGCCAGCCCGAGGGCGAGGTCAAGGCCGCGATCGACGAGTACTTCGGCGGCTTCGAGAAGTTCCAGGCGCACTTCAACGCCAACGCCAACGCCATCCAGGGCTCCGGCTGGTCCATCTGGGCGTGGGACAGCATCGCGCAGCGGCCGCACATCATGCAGCTGTTCGACCAGCAGGGCAACATCCCCGTCGGCCAGATCCCGCTGCTGCAGCTCGACATGTGGGAGCACGCCTTCTATCTGCAGTACGAGAACGTCAAGGCCGACTACGTCAAGGCCTGGTGGAACCTCGTCAACTGGGAGGACGTCTCGGCCCGCCTCGAGCGCGCCAAGGCGACGTCCGGCCTCATCATCCCGGCCTGACGTTCCGCGCGAACCACAGCTCGTCGACGGGCGGTCACCCCACGAGGGGGTGGCCGCCCGTCGCCGTGCCGGGCGTCGGGCGGGCGAGCCGGTCGACCACGCCGAGCAGCAGCGCCTCGCGCAATGCGGGTGGCACGACGTCGAGCAGGGCGTTGACCGGGGCCATCCGCTCGGGCAGGTCGATCGCGCCGCCCTCGCCGCCGAGGCCGGCTGCGGACAGGAGCGCCGTGAAGGTGGCATCGTCGAGCGCGGTGGGGTCGACGGCGGAGGCCATCGCCGCCAGCTCGGCCGACACGACGACCGGGCCGGACGCGCGGGCCGCTGCCGTGGCGTCGGCGAGGTCGCGTGCGACGAGGTCGGACGACGCTGCCGTCGCCGCGCTCAGGGTGAAGTGCAGCGTCGGCGGCAGCAGCCCGAACCGCATCTGTGGCTGGACGAACCAGCCGCGGGCGAGCATCTCGTCGCTGATGGTGAAGACGTCGCAGGTGTCGTCGGTGGTCACGGCGAGCAGCGTCGAGTCGGGCGGCGCGGCGAGGGCCAGACCGGGCACGTCGGAGGCTGCGGCGGTGAGGTCGAGGGTGGCGCGGCGCGCGGTGCGAGCGAGCTGTCCGTAGCGCTCGGCGCCGATGTGGTGCACGACCGCCCAGGCGGCGGCGACGGGGCCGCCCGACTTCGTCGACTGCGCCGTCGTGTTGAGCATCGTGTAGCCGGGCCATCGCGCCGACGCGAACAGGTGGGTGCGCCGCAGCGCGGCCGACGCGTGGAGCAGCACCGACACCCCCTTGGGCGTGTAGGCG
>JAEXXY010000205.1 GCA_023451855.1 Actinomycetes bacterium | reverse complement strand
GCCCTGGCGGGAGCGCGGGTTGTCGCCCGAGCCCTCGACGACCGACAGCGTCAGCCCGAGGCGGTGCGCCGCGATGGCCGCGGCGTCGCGCAGCCGGTCCGCGTGGTCGCCGGCGCGCAGCAGGATCGTCAGGGTCAGGTGGCCCTGAACGGCGACCTGCTGGATGTCGAGCAGCTCGGCACCGACGCCGGAGAGGGCGCTGAGCAGGCCGCCGGTGACACCGGGGCGGTCCTGACCGGTCACGGTGACGCTCAGGGTGGGGCCGGTCGGGGGAGGGGCATCGGGGATGCTCGGGTCGGTCACGTCGACAGGCTAACGAGCCGGGCGGATCCCGGGCCGAGCCCTTCCGCCATGCGGCCCCCGGGGTTCACCGGCCGGCGTTGACCTCGTCACGCCACTGCAGCAGGTCGCGGACGCGTCCGAGGTCGGGGTCGGCGGCCGCGACGCTCGCGGTGAACAGGCGCGTGCCCACGGCATGGAGCCGGGCCGCGTTGCCGGCGTAGTCGGCCCGCTGGTCGGGGTTGCGCCCCGGCACGAACGCGACGCCGGCCGAGCGCTCGATGTCGAGCGGGTCGCGCCCGCGCTTCTCGCACCAGGCGTCGAGCACGCGGTGCTTGTGGGCGATCTCGTCGGCGTCGCCGAAGCCGTGCCAGATGTCGGCGTGCTCGGCGACGATGCGCAACGTCTTCTTCTCGCCGCCGCCGCCGATGAGGATCGGGATGTCGCGGGTGGGTGGTGGGTTGAGGCGCGTCCAGCGGTTGCGGATGACGGGTAGGTCGCGGGCGAGGTCGTCGAGTCTGCCTCCGGCCGTGCCGAACTCGTACCCGTACTCGTCGTAGTCGAGCTGGGCCCAACCCGACCCGATGCCGAGCACGAGGCGTCCGCCGCTGATGTGGTCGACGGTCCGCGCCATGTCGGCGAGCAGGTTCGGGTTGCGGTAGCTGTTGCAGGTGACGAGGGCGCCGATCTCGACGCGTTCGGTGGAGGCCGCCCACGCGCCGAGCATCGTCCAGCACTCGAAGTGCATGCCGCCCCGGTCGCCGCTGAGCGGGAAGAAGTGGTCCCAGTTGAGGAGCAGGTCCACGCCCATCTCCTCGAGCGTCGCGGCCGTGCGGCGGATCTGCTCCCACGTCGCGTGCTGTGGCGGGATCTGGATGCCGACGCGCGCCGGGCGCGGGTCGGCCGCGCTGAGGGGCGCCGCGCTGTCGTCGGGGGTGGTGCTCGTGGTCACGTCGGACGTCGTGGTCACCGGGTGACGACCTGGCCCTTGCCGACGACGACGATGCCGGTCTCGGTGACGTGGAAACCGCGGGCGCGGTCGTGCTCGTGGTCGATGCCGATCTGGCACCCCTCCGGTATGACGACGTTCTTGTCGATGATGGCCCGGCGGATCTGCGCGTGCCGCCCCACCTCGACGCCGTCGAGGACGACAGAGCCCTGGATGCTGGCGTAGGAGTGCACGTGCACGAGCGGCGAGAGCACCGACGCGTACACGTGCGCGCCCGAGACGACGACGCCGGGGGAGACGGCCGAGTTGAGCGCCTCGCCGATGCGGTCGCCGCTGCCGTGGACGAACTTGGCCGGCGGGTAGGGCGTGTGCTGGGTGTAGATCGGCCACTCGTAGTTGTAGAGGTTGAAGACCGGGTGGATCGAGACGAGGTCCATGTGGGCGTCGTAGTACGACTCGATGGTGCCGACGTCGCGCCAGTAGCCGCGGTCGCGGTCGGTCGAGCCGGGGACGTCGTTGTCCTTGAAGTCGTAGACGCCGGCCTCGCCGCGCCCGACGAAGTACGGCACGATGTCGCCGCCCATGTCGTGGTTGCTCGCGTCGTTGTCGTGGTCGGCCGTGACGGCCTCCTCGAGCGCCGAGGCGGTGAAGACGTAGTTGCCCATCGACGCGAGCACCTCGTGCTCGTTGTCGGGCAGGCCCTTCGGGTCGTCCGGCTTCTCGAGGAACGCGGCGATCTTCTTCGGGTCGGCGTCGTCGACCTCGATGACGCCGAACTGGTTGGCGAGCGAGATCGGCTGGCGGATGGCGGCGACGGTGCAGGCGGCGCCCGACTCGATGTGCTGCTCGACCATCTCGCTGAAGTCCATGCGGTACACGTGGTCGGCGCCGACGACGACGACGATGTCGGGCCGTTCGTCGTGCATGAGGTTGAGGCTCTGGTAGATCGCGTCGGCGCTACCGAGGTACCAGTTCTTGCCGACGCGCTGCTGGGCCGGGACGGTCGTGACGTAGTTGCCGAGGAGCGTCGACATGCGCCACGTCTTCGTCACGTGGGCATCGAGGCTGTGCGACTTGTACTGGGTCAGCACGACGACCTGCAGGTAGCCGGAGTTGACGACGTTGGACAGGGCGAGGTCGATGAGGCGGTAGATGCCGGCGAAGGGCACGGCTGGTTTGGCCCGGTCGGCCGTCAGCGGCATCAGTCGCTTTCCCTCACCTCCGGCGAGCACGATCGCGAGCACTTTCGGACCTGCGGCAGGGCTTCGTCGGGCCATGTCGCCACAGTAGGCCAGCGGCCGGGGACCCTGCAGGTTGTGCCACGAACAAACCCTTGCCGTCCCGAGAGGCGGGACTAGTCTGCGAACGTGCGCGTCGACATCCTCAGCAAGGAGTACCCACCGGCGATCTACGGGGGAGCCGGCGTCCACGTCGCCGAGCTCGTCCGGGCGCTACGGGCCCGCGGCGACCTCGACGTGCAGGTCCGCTGCTTCGGGGCCCCGCGTGACGAGCCCGGCACGACGGCCTATCCCGACCTGCCCGAGCTGGCGTCGGCGAACGCCGCCCTGCAGACCCTCGGCGTCGACCTCGGCATGGCCGGCGACTGCGTCGGGGCCGACATCGTCCACTCGCACACGTGGTACGCCAACATGGGCGGCCACCTCGCCTCGCTCCTCGGCGGCATGCCGCACGTCGTCACCGCGCACTCCCTCGAGCCGATGCGGCCGTGGAAGGCCGAGCAGCTGGGCGGCGGCTATGCCCTGAGC
>JAEXXY010000156.1 GCA_023451855.1 Actinomycetes bacterium | reverse complement strand
ACCCAGGACGAGCTGGAGAAGCTGTGGCAGGCGATCCTGCAGCGACCCGAGAGCCGGGGTACCGCGCAGATGCTCGCGATGCGCCTGTCGCAGCACGACCTCGTCCTGCTGCTCGCCGACCTCCTCGTCAGCGCCGGCGTCCGGGCCTGAGCGGACGACCGCTCAGGCCACGGCCGCGGCGGTGACGGCAGGCGGTTCGACCGGCGAGGCCACCGGCTCGTCGACCGGCACCTCGACGGGCTCCTCCACGGGCGTGCGGCGCATGACGGCCCGAAGGCGCCAGGCGGCGTAGACCGCAAGCACGCTCAGGCCCACGTGCAGGGCCAGGAACCCGTTGGCGAGCCCGAGCCCGAGCAGGGCGCCGGCGACGAGCGGGCCGAGGGCCGAGAAGGTCGTCTGGATCGCCGTGAACGTGCCTAGTGTCGTGCCGACGAGGCCCGCCGGGGCCAGGCTCGCGGTGAGCGGGTTGAGCACGGGGGCGTACATCGTCTCGCCGACGGCGAAGATGCCGAACGTCGTGACGAAGAGGGCCGAGGCCACCTCCGGCGCGACGAGCTGGGCGCTCGAGAGCACGACCCACGACAGCGTCCAGATGCCGCCGACGACCATGAGCAGCGAACCCGCCGCGCGCTTGGCCGTCAGCCGCACCACGACGACCTGCAGCGCGACGATGACGATGCAGTTGACCGCGGCCGCGAGGCCGATGGCCGACTCGTCGGCGTCGAGCACGGTGAGGGCGTAGGCCGGCAGGCCCGACTCGAACTGGGCGTAGAAGCCGAGCGCGAGCGTGACGGTGACGACGGCGACCCAGCGCAGCGCGGGCACGGCGAAGACGCGTCGGAGCGCCTCGAGGGTGCTGACGCGGGCCTCGGCCTCGCCCGGCGCGACGTCGGTGTCGACCTCGGTCGGGGCGCCGATGCCGGCGACGCGGATGATGACCGCCGACAGGGCGAACCCGACGCCGGCGGCGACGAACGCGAGCGTCATGCCGTCGGTGCGGTGCAGGTCGACGAGCTGGCCGGCGACGAAGGCGCCGACCGCCATGCCGATGGCCTCGGCCGTGAACTTGTAGGCGAAGACCTTGCGGCGGTCGGCGTGCCCGGCCCAGCGCAGCACGAGGACCGATGCCGCCGGCGTCGAGGCGGTCAGGCCGAAGCCGAAGACGAACATGCCGACGAGGAACGACGGTGCGCTGTCGGCCCACACCAGGCTGCCGACGCCGACCGCCGCGAGCAGCTTGGCGAGGACGGCGACGAGGACCGGGTCGAAGCGGTCGCTGAGGCGGCCGGCGAACGGCGCGGCGACGAGCGCGCCGACGGAGAAGAGGGTGCTGGCCAGCGCCGCCGCGAGCGGACCCCAGCCACGGGTGTTCGCCGCGTACGCGTACTGGTAGGGCAGCACCGTGCCCCAACCGAGCATGCCGACGGAGGAGGCGAGGACGAGCAGGCGAGTACGCACGGGTTTCACACCCTTTCGGGGTCGAGGGGGGTCGAGGGCGGGCTGCAGTGCCCGAGGGGTCCGGCGGCGGTCGCGGACGCACGGCGGCGTACAACGCAACTTCGGTCTCGAATATTTCGAACTAGAAGTTCGACGTCGAAACTCTAGCACCAGCCCAGGGGAATGGAACAATGCCTTTCCATGGCGACACGACGACGCAGGAACGCGGCCCAGGAGCACGCGGCCGACGTCGCGGTCTACACCGCCGCCGGCGGCGAGGAGTCGGTGCAGCGCGTCATCACCGGCGTCTACGCCGTGACGAGGAAGCTCGACCAGTGGTACGTGCGCCAGTTCGCCGACCTCGACCTCACCCAGGGCGAGTGGGCCGTGCTCGCCGGCCTCGCCCGCGCCGGCGACGCCTGCCTCACCCCGAGCCAGCTGGCCGACCTCGCCAACGTCGCCCCCTCCTCGATGACCCACCGCCTCGACAAGATGGAGGCACGCGGCCTCGTCCAGCGCCGTCCCGACGAGTCGAACCGCACCCGCACCCTCGTGTCGCTGACCACCGACGGCTGGACCCTCTTCCGCGCGGCCGTGCGCGAGTCGAACGTCGTCGAGAGCGACACCCTCAAGCGGCTCAGCGAGGACGAGCGCCACGAGCTCGGCCGCCTGCTCGAGATCGTCATCGAGGGCCTCGACGACGACGAGCAGCCGGGGGCGCCGAGTAGCGTCGGGCCATGAGCCAGATCGCCCTCGTCACGGGCACGTCGTCGGGCATGGGCCTGCACACCGCCGTCGAGCTGGCCCGCCGCGGCCTCACCGTCGTCGCAACGATGCGCGACACGGGTCGCCGTGCGGCGCTCGACACGGCTGCGAGCGAGGCGGGGGTGACCCTCGACGTCCGTCCGCTCGACGTCACCGACCACGACGCCGCCCGCCGGTGCGTCGAGGGGGTCCTCGCCGACCACGGCTCGCTCGACGTCCTGCTCAACAACGCCGGGCGCGGCGCGGTCGGCACCGCGGAGCAGCTGAGCCTCGACGACGTCCGGGCGCAGCTCGAGGTCAACTACCTCGCGCCCGTCGCCCTGACCCGGCTCGTCCTGCCCCACATGCGCGAGCGTGGCTCGGGGCGCATCCTCACCGTGACGAGCGTCGGAGGTGCCGTGGGCCAGCCGTTCGCCGACGCGTACTGCGGCGCGAAGTTCGCGGTTGAGGGCTTCATGCAGTCGCTCGCCCCGGTGGCGCTCGCCCACGGCGTGTGGGTGTCGGTCGTCGAGCCGGCCGCCGTCGCCAGCGAGTTCGTCAGCAACGTTGCGCGGCCCGAGGTCGCCGACGACGCCTATGCGGCGCAGCTGCGGGCCTACCTCGCCCGCACCGAGGGGGCGTTCGCCGCGGCCCAGTCCTCCGTCGATGCCTCTACCGCGATCGCCGACGCGGCCCTGTCGCAGAAGTACCGCTTCCGGTGGCAGACCTCGGCCGGGGCCACGGCCTTCGTCGGCGCCTCGCTCGCCGACCTCGACGGGTCGCGGGTGCTCGGCGTCACCCGCGGGTGGATCGAGGCGGCGCCGGCCGGAAACTAGGCTCGGGGCCGTGAGCTACCGCAGGCCCGTCCCGACCATCGGCGACCGCACGTCGGCCGCCGAGCGTGCCCAGGCGCCCGACGCGTGGGCCCTGCGTGACGACCTCGCCTCGCTCGAGCGCGTCGTCGGGGCGCGCCGCGACATCCGGCGGTTCCGGCCCGACCCGGTGCCCGAGGAGGTGCTCGAGGCCGTCCTGCTCGCGGGCCACCGCGGTCCGAGCGTCGGCCACAGCCAGCCGTGGCGCTTCGTCGTCGTCACCGAGCCGGCCACCCGCGACACCGCGGCCCTCATGGCCGACCGGGCGCGCCTGCGCCAGGCGTCCGGAATGTCCGAGGAGTCCGCTCGCGGGCTGCTCGACCTGCGCCTCGAAGGCATCCGCGAGGCGCCCGTCGGCGTCGTCGTAGCGTGCGACCGACGCACCCCCGCCGCCGGCGTCCTCGGGCGAGCCACCTTCCCCGACGCCGACCTGTGGTCGTGCGCCGCCGCCATCGAGAACATCTGGCTCACGGCGCGCGCCCACGGGCTCGGCCTCGGCTGGGTCACCCTCTTCGAGCCGGCCGAGCTCGCCGCGCTGATCGGCCTGCCCGACGGCGTCGAGACCCTCGGCTGGCTCTGCCTCGGCTGGCCCGACGAGCGCCCGCCCGAGCCCGGCCTCGAGCGCGCCGGGTGGTCGCGACGGGTGCCGCTCGATCAGGTCGTCATGCGCGAGCGATGGACCGAGACCGACGCTCCGA
>JAEXXY010000144.1 GCA_023451855.1 Actinomycetes bacterium | reverse complement strand
GACGAGGACCGCCGCCGCGGCCGCGGCCACGGGCACGAGCCACCGGTGCGGACGACCGCCGGGACCGGCAGGACCACCGGAGCCGGGCCCGACGGTGCGGGTCGGTGCGGTGCGGGCCTCGGTGAGGATGACCCCGAGCCGGTCGCTCGGGGCGATGGCAGCGGCGTCGTCGGCGAGGCCGCGACGCAGCCGGTCCTCGACGGGACGCAGGGCGGCTCCGATGGCGACGGGGTCGTCGGCGCCCTCAGGGGGTCGGGTCGGGTCGGTGTTCATGAGGGCTCCGTGGGGTCGATGGTGCGGCGCAGCGCGCTCAGCCCGCGGTGGGCGTGCGTCTTGACGGCGCCGGCGGAGATGTCGAGGGTCCGGGCGATCTGCGCCTCGGAGAGGTCGGCGTAGTAGCGGAGGACGAGGACCTCGCGCTGGCGCTCGGGGAGGTCACGCAGCGCGTCGACCATGGCGTCGCGGCCCACCGCGTGCATCGCGTGCGCCTCGGCGCTGCCGACCGCGTCGCGTCCCGGCGCATCGGCGGCGGCTGCCTCACGGGCCGTGTGCCGGTCGACGACGACGGCGTGCCGCTGCACCGAGCGGCAACCGTTGACGACCGCGGTCTGCAGGTAGGCGACGACGCGGCCCGAGTCGCGGATCGAGGACCACTGCCGGTGCGTGGCCACGAACGCGTCCTGCACGACGTCCTCGGCGGCGGCCTGGTCGCGCAGGAGCAGCCAGCCGAGGCGCACGAGGCGGTCCCAGTGCGCGTGGTAGAGCTCGGTGACGGCGACGTCGGGGTCGACGGGCAGCTCGCGGTGGGCGCTCTGGTACGGGGACGGGCGCAGCGGCGCGGGCCCGGCGGGGTCGTGGGGGCCTCCCGTTCCTCCGGGGCCCGGACGCCCGGCCGGGCGGTCCACCCGGTCCGACGGCATACGCAACGTTCTCACGGACAGGAGACGCACAGGTGCACGTCCGGGTTGACACACCTAGGGTGCATCCCATGACCTCGCACACCCCGGACGACTGCCTCTTCTGCAAGATCGTCGCCGGCGACATCCCGTCCGACCGGGTGGCCGAGACGGAGCGGTCCATCGCGTTCCGCGACATCAGCCCGGCGGCGCCGGTGCACGTGCTCGTCGTGCCGCGCCGTCACGAGCCCACGGTCGGGGCGCTCGCCGCCGCCGCCGGCGAGGACCTCACCGACGTCTTCCGGCTCGCGCAGCAGGTCGCCGACGCCGAGGGTGTCGGTGACGCGCACCGGCTCATCGTCAACACCGGTAGCAGCGCGGGCCAGACGATCTTCCACGCGCACGTCCACGTGCTCGGCGGCACCGCCTTCACCGAGAAGGGCATGGTGTGAGCGACCAGCGACCGGCGCCGGCCAGCGACGAGGGCGAGGCCGACGCCGGCCTCCCGTCGACCGCCACCGGCGCGTCGGACGCGTCCGGCACCTCGCGCGCGTCCAGCCCATCGGGCGCCGACGCGTCGGGCGAGGGCACCCGGCCGGCGCCGACCGACGACCTCGTCACGACCCACCACACGCTGCGCGTCGGGCGTCGCAGGCTGCGCTACACGGCGACCACCGGCCGCGTCGTCCTGCGCGAGGAGGACCACAAGGACGGCACGTTCGGCGGGCACACGCCGCGCGCCGAGCTGTCGATGACGACCTACACCCTCGATGACGCCGACCCCCGCACGCGTCCGGTCACCTTCGCCTTCAACGGCGGCCCCGGCAGCTCGAGCGTCTGGCTGCACCTAGGCCTGCTCGGTCCGCGCCGGGTCGTCATGGGCGACGTCGGCGCGCTGACCCCGCCGCCGTACGACCTCGTCGAGAACCCCGAGTCGCTCCTGGCCGTCAGCGACCTCGTGTTCATCGACCCGATGTCGACCGGCTACTCCCGGGCCGTCGAGGGCGGCAAGCCGGGCGAGTACCACGGCTACCGCAAGGACATCGAGTCCGTCGCCGCGCTGATCCGCCTCTGGACCTCGCGGAACAAGCGGTGGATGTCGCCGAAGTTCCTCGCGGGGGAGTCGTACGGCACGCTGCGCGCAGCGGCGCTGGCCGAGCACCTCCAGGGCCGGTACGGCATGTACCTCAACGGCCTGATCCTGATCTCCAGCGTCCTCGACCTCGGGTCCATCGACTTCGAGAACCAGCGCAACGACCGGGCCCACGCGCTCTACCTGCCGACGTACGCCGCCGTCGCGCACTACCACGGCAAGCACGGGCGCCGTTCGCTGCGCGCCGTCGTCGAGGAGGCCGAGTCGTACGCGTCGCGCGACTACCCGTGGGTGCTGGCCCGCGGCTCACGCCTGACGCGTCGTGAGCGGGCGGACGCGGTCGCCACCCTCGCGCGCCTGTCCGGGCTCAGCGAGGACTACGTCGAGCGCGCCGACCTGCGCATCGAGCACTGGCGCTACTTCACCGAGCTGCTGCGCGACCAGCGGCTGTCGGTGGGTCGCCTCGACGCCCGGTTCACCGGCCCCGCGGCCGCGGCCACCGCCGAGAGCATGGACGCCGATCCCTCCCACGACGCCATCGCCGGCCCGTACGCCGCCGTCTGGAACCACTACGTGCGCGACGAGCTCGGCTACGAGAGCGACCTGCACTACGAGCAGATCAGCCGGCTCGTGAACCCCTGGTCGTACAAGGAGTTCGAGGGCCGGCCCGTCGACGTCTCCCCGCTGCTGGAGCGGGCCATGCGCCAGAACCCGCACCTGCGGGTGCACGTCGCCTACGGCTACTACGACGGTGCGACGCCTCACTTCGCGGCCGAGGACGTCATCGCGCACCTGCAGCTGCCGCCCGAGCGAGTCGCCGCCGACGTCGAGCACGCGTACTACGAGGCCGGGCACATGATGTACGTCCACGAGCCCTCGCGCCTGCAGCAGAGCAAGGACCTCGCGGAATTCGTGGTGAGGTCCTCCGTCTCACCCACGTAGACTCGTGGGCGAGATGAACGACCCATCGCCACGCGGCCACGCGCCCGACAGTCCCGACACTCCCGACAGCTCCGACGCCTCCCACGGCGTCGAGCCCACCGGCCCGGCAGGTGCGAGCGCACCGAGAGCGACGAGCGCTCCGAGCGGACCCGTCCTGACGAGGGAGATCCCACCGCCGGTCGAGATGGTCACCCTCCTCGGCCCGCGCGACGAGCTGCTGCGCACCATGGAGCGCCAGTTCCCGCTCGTCGACACCCACGTGCGCGGCAACGCGATGACGTTCTCCGGCCCGGCCGGCGAGCTCGACATCATCGACGGCCTCCTCGACGAGCTGCTCACCATCGTGGCCACCGGCCAGCCGCTCAACCGGGATGCCGTCGAGCGCTCGATCGCGATGCTGCGCAGCCAGACCAAGGAGCGCCCCGCGGACGTGCTGACGATGAACATCATCAGCAACCGCGGCCGCACGATCCGACCGAAGACCCTCAACCAGAAGCGTTACGTCGACGCCATCGACGAGCACACCATCGTCTTCGGCATCGGCCCCGCCGGCACGGGCAAGACCTACCTGGCGATGGCCAAGGCCGTTGCGGCGCTGCAGGCCAAGCAGGTCAACCGGATCATCCTGACGCGTCCGGCCGTCGAGGCGGGTGAGCGGCTCGGCTTCCTGCCCGGCACCCTCAACGATAAGATCGACCCGTACCTGCGCCCCCTGTACGACGCGCTGCACGACATGGTCTCGCCCGAGACGATCCCCAAGCTCATGGCGTCGGGGACCATCGAGGTGGCGCCGCTGGCGTACATGCGCGGCCGGTCGCTCAACGACGCGTTCATCATCCTCGACGAGGCCCAGAACACCTCGAGCGAGCAGATGAAGATGTTCCTGACGCGTCTCGGGTTCGGCAGCAAGATGGTCGTCACCGGCGACATCACGCAGGTCGACCTGCCCGGTGGCACCCACTCGGGGCTCATGGTCGTGCGCGACATCCTCGACGGCGTCGAGGACATCCACTTCGCCGAGCTGACCTCCCACGACGTCGTGCGCCACCGCCTCGTCAGCGCCATCGTCGACGCCTACGACCGCAGCTCCTCACGCCAGGAGCGCCGGGCGGCCCAGCGCCGCGACGCGCGTCGGGACGAGCGTCGCGAGCCTCGCGACCGGGGCAGGGACCGCGGACGCGAACGGGCGCGGGAGACCGAGCGCACCGTCGCACCGGACCGGGCCGGCGACGCCCGGGAGGCCGGCGCGTGAGCATCGACGTCCTCAACGAGACAGACGCCGACGTCGACGAGCTCGAGCTGCTGGCGTGCGCGAAGTACGTCATGGAGCAGATGCGGGTGCACCCGCAGGCCGACCTCTGCATCAAGCTCGTCGACGAGCCGGCGATGGAGGTCCTCCACGTGCAGTGGATGGACCTGCCCGGGCCGACCGACGTCATGAGCTTCCCGATGGACGAGCTGCGCCCCGGCCGCGAGGGCCAGGAGCCGGAGGAGGGCACGCTCGGCGACATCGTCCTGTGCCCGTCGGTGGCGACGAAGCAGGCGGTCGAGGCGGGGCACGCCCCGATCGAGGAGATGCTCCTGCTGACGACGCACGGCATCCTGCACCTGCTCGGCTACGACCACGCCGAGCCGGACGAGGAGCGCGAGATGTTCGAGCTGCAGCGCCAGCTGCTGCTGACCTTCCTCGCGACCCGCAACCGTCCCGGCGCCTGAGGCCAGCGTGCTACCGCAGCTCGTCCTCCCGGCGCTCATCAGCATCGTCGTCGCCTTCGTCCTGTCCGCCTCCGAGGCCGCCATCTTCCGCATGTCGCGGGTGCGCGCCCAGGAGCTCTGGGACGAGGGCCGGTCCGGTGCCAAGTCGCTGCTGACCGTCGTCGCCGACTCACCCGCCTACCTCGCCGTCATCGCCTTCCTGCGCGTCGTCGCCGAGGCCACCACCGCCGTGCTCGTCACGCTGGCCGTCGCCGGTGCGGTCACCTCCACGTGGGGGCGGGCCCTGATCAGCATCGCGATCATGGCGGTCGTCTCGTTCGTCGTCGTCGGGGTGTCGCCACGAACCCTGGGCCGGCAGAACTACGACACCGTCGCGCTGTGGAGCGCACCGTTCGCCGTCGGCCTGCGCCGGGTCCTGGGCCCGGTGGCCAAGCTCCTCGTCGTGCTCGGCAACGCCGTGACCCCGGGCCGGGGCTACTCCGACGGGCCGTTCCAGACCGAGTCCGAGCTGCGCGACCTCGTCGACATCGCCGGTGAGTCCGACGTCATCGAGCAGGACGAGCGGGAGATGATCCACTCGGTCTTCGAGCTCGGGGACACCGTGGCCCGCGAGGTCATGGTGCCGCGCACCGACATGGTGACCCTCGACGCCGACAAGACGCTGCGCAGCGCCATGTCGCTGTTCCTGCGCTCGGGCTTCTCCCGCATCCCCGTCGTGGGCGAGGACAGCGACGACGTGCGCGGCCTGCTCTACTTCAAGGACGTCGCGAGACGCCTCACGGCTGCCCCGGAGGACGCCAAGCACCTCGCGACCGAGGTGATGCGACCGATGCACTTCGTGCCCGAGAGCAAGCCGGTCGACGACCTGCTGCGCGAGATGCAGCAGGAGCAGAACCACTTCGCGATCGTCGTCGACGAGTACGGCGGCACCGCTGGCCTCGTGACCATCGAGGACATCATCGAGGAGATCGTCGGCGAGATCGCCGACGAGCACGACCGCGAGGCACCCGGCGTCGAGCAGCTCGAGGACGGCACGCTGCGCGTGCCGGCGTCGATGGACATCGACGACCTCGCCGAGCTGTTCGACGTGACGATCGACGAGGACGACGTGGACACCGTCGGCGGGCTGCTGACCAAGGTCATCGGACGGGTCCCCATCGTCGGTTCGACCGGCAGCATCGCGGGCCTGGAGCTGACGGCCGAGCGGATGGCCGGACGCCGCCACCGCGTCGCGTCGGTCATCGTGCACCGGGCGCACGTGGAGGACACTGGCGCCGAGACGAGCGAGACGGAGGAGGCCCATGGCCACGCGAGCGGGCACTGACGACGGCACCGGCAGCGGAACGGGCAGCACTGGCAGCCCGGGCACCGACGAGCCCTACCGGGCCGGGTTCGCCTGTCTCGTGGGCCGCCCCAACGCCGGCAAGTCGACGCTGACCAACGCCCTCGTCGGGCAGAAGGTGGCCATCACGAGCTCCAAGCCGCAGACCACCCGGCACACGATCCGGGGTGTCGCCACGACGCCGGCGGCGCAGCTGATTCTCGTCGACACCCCGGGCCTGCACAAGCCGCGCACGCTGCTCGGCGAGCGGCTCAACGACCTCGTCCGCGAGACCCTCCTCGAGGTCGACGTCATCGGCTTCTGCCTCCCGGCCGACCAGCGCCCGGGCCCGGGCGACGCGTTCATCGCCAACGAGCTCAAGGAGCTGCGTTCGGTGCGCCGGCGGCCGGTCGTGGCCATCGCCACCAAGGCCGACGCCGTCGACCGCGACCGCCTCGCCGAGCACCTCATCGCCATCGACCAGCTGGGGGAGTGGGACGCGATCATCCCGTGCTCGGCGGTGTCGGGCGAGCAGGTCGAGCAGGTGCGCGACCTCCTCGCCTCCTACCTGCCGGTGTCGCCCCAGCTCTACCCCGACGGCGTCCTCACCGACGAGCCGGAGGCGGTCATGATCGCCGAGCTCGTCCGCGAGGCGGCGCTCGAGGGCGTGCGCGACGAGCTGCCGCACTCGCTGGCCGTCGTCGTCGAGGAGATGGTGCCGCGCGAGGACCGCCCGGCGGACAAGCCACTGCTCGACGTCAGGGTCAACGTCTTCGTCGAGCGGCCGAGCCAGAAGGCGATCGTCATCGGCCGGGGAGGCTCGCGCCTGCGTGAGGTCGGCACCAACGCCCGCAAGGGCATCGAGGCGCTGCTCGGGCAGAAGGTCTTCCTCGACCTGCACGTCAAGGTCGCCAAGGACTGGCAGCGCGACCCCAAGCAGCTCCAGCGTCTCGGCTTCTGAGGCGTCCCGGCGCGTCCCGTGCGCTGGCCGCGCCGTCCGATGCGTCGCGCCGTCCGATCGTGCGGTGACCGGCGCGGTCGTCGGCGAGCCGACCGCACCGGCGGGTGACTCAGAGGCGGATCGTCCAGACCTCGTTGCCGAGCGTCACGACGTAGGCCGTGTGCCCGACGACCTGGAAGGACACCGGCCGGTCCAGGCCGGTGGCGACGGGCGTCATCGACCCGTCGTGGGTGACGCGCATCAGCGCGCCGGTGTTCGGCTCGGCTGGCGAGCCGGCCGGGTGCCCGGGCACGAAGTAGCCCTGGCTCAGCACGTACAGCCGCGAACCGGGCCCGAACTTGACGTCGACGGCCAGGCGCGCTCCTGCCGCCACCTGGGTGGCCGGCGCGAAGTGCTTGCCGAAGGTCACGACCCGGCCGTCTGCGGGCAGGTGCGGCGTCGGCCCGGCGAGCGCCAGGTAGACGCGTCCGCCTCGCGACGTCAGGCCGGTCGGCACGACGTCGGGGAGCGTCTGGACCTCCCGGATGGCACCGCAGAGCGTCACCTGCAGCACCCGGTTGTGGTGGCCGTCGGTGACGAGGAAGGCGCCGCGGTAGGGCAGCATCGCGAACTGCACGCCGGACGGGATGAAGAACTCGGTCTTCGGCGGGTGGCTGCGCGACCACGCGCCGATGTCGGCGACGACGGTGGAGTGGTGCCGGCCGTCGATGCGGTAGATCCCGTCCACCGCCGTTCCGCCGACCTCGGGGCCCACGAGGGCGACGAGGGCGTACGCCTTGCCGTCGAGGAAGGCGACGTCCATGACGCCGCCGATGCCCGGAGGGTTCTTCTGCTTCGGGAGGCCGCTCGCGAACGTCGTGCGTACTCCGGTGTGGCGGTCGATGCGGCTGATCCGGCCGGCGACCCCTTCGGCGACGTAGAGAGCGCCGTCGGGACCGATGGTGCTCCCGAAGGCCCCCTGCAGGCCGGAGGCCAGCAGGTGCGGCGCCGGCGGGTGGGTCGGGTGGGTCGGGTGCCTCGGCTGCTGCGACGCCCACGTCGTCGGTGGCGCGACCACCACCGTCAGCGCCGCCACCAGGGCGGCGATCCATGAGATGAGTTTCTTCATGGCCCTTGCTCCTCAGTGCCCCGGCGTCTCCAGGGCATCTGCCCAGCGTCCCGCCCGGGCACGGAGGGGGTGGGCGAACGGACGAAGACCGGGGACGAGCACGACAAAGGGCGCCCCGGGCCGGGGACAGAGCGGTCCGTACGGGACGGCGGTCTCATCATTCAGGAGCGTCGACCAGCATGTGGAACGCCGCCGCGAGGCCTAGGCTGGAGGCGACGAGGAGGCATCCATGAGCGTGCAGCCAGACCACGAGCTCGAGGTGCTCGAGGACGACCAGAACGTCCCGCCGCGTCCCGAGGAGCAGATCGCGGACGTCCGCGACGCGCCTGACCCGTCGGTCGATCCGCCGGACGCCACCGCGCCTCCCTCGGCATGAGCGAGGAGGCGCCCGACGCGTCGGGGGACCCCTGGGGTCGCCACGAACCACCCGCCGTCGCCGAGGCCGACCTGTCGCCGTTGCCCGACTCGTTCGCGCGCATGCTGGCGCACTTCGAGACGGGCGAGGAGCTCGTCGTGGCAGGGGGCGACCGGTCGAGCGTTCCGGGAGCCGCGGACCTGCCGGAGGTGGCGGCGCTCACGGCGGCGGGATGGCACCCCCTTCCGACCGGGATGGACGGAGCGGAGACGGCCCTGCTCCCGGCGGTCTGGCCGCCGGACCACCGCACGTGGGTGCCGGACCGGCGGCCGCGCTTCGCGGTCGTGTCCTACGGCGGTGACGACGTCTGTCTCGAACCGGCCCGGGAGAGCGCCGACTACGAGCACTGGCAGCTGGCCCGGTC
>JAEXXY010000132.1 GCA_023451855.1 Actinomycetes bacterium | reverse complement strand
GTGCACGGCGAGAACCGGGTCACGCACGCCGCAGCGCGACGCGCGCTCGAGCTGTTCGACGTCGACGAGCGCGGCCTCGACCGTCTCGACCGCGCCGTCCTCGAGGCCCTGTGCCGACGCTTCGCCGGCGGGCCGGTGGGGCTGTCGACCCTCGCCGTGGCCGTGGGGGAGGAGCCCGACACCGTCGAGACCGTCGCCGAGCCGTTCCTCGTGCGCGAGGGGTTCATGGTGCGCACACCCCGCGGCCGCGCCGCCTCGCGTCTCGCTTGGGACCACCTCGGGTTGACGCCGCCCGCCGAGGCGCACGGCATCTGGACCGCGACGCTGCCCCTCGACGACGCCGGCGGCGGCCGCTTCGAGGGCTGAGCCGACCCCTGCGTGACTGGCCGTGGCAACCGGTGCCAAAACGTGACCGGGGGCCTGCGTGTGAGCGGTGTGACCGTTCTGACAAACTGCGGGCGCGCACGTAGACTCCTGCGGGCACCATCGCCGCTGCCGCGGCACCATCGGGGGCCTCCGGTCGTTGACGCCACAGCCGGCACCACACGAGTGGGCTCGCTGTGCCCGGCGCCGACATCGGACGTAGACACGAAGGATTGAGCTGACATGAACTCCAACGGGTCCTTCTCGTTGCTGATCTTCCTCCTGCCGCTGCTGCTCATCGGCTGGCTGTTCTGGACCCAGAACAAGCGGATGAAGCAGATGCGGCAGTTCAGCTCCGCCCTGTCGGTCGGTGACGAGGTCGTCACGTCGTCCGGCATCTTCGGCACCGTGCGCCGCCTCGACGACTCGACGGCGTGGCTCGAGATCGCCGAGGGCGTCACCATCCGCGTCGACCGTCGCGCCGTCGCCATGAAGCAGGACGCGACCACCGGGACGACCGGGCAGGACACGACGCCGGGCGACGACGCCACCGGCAGCACCCCGACGGGTCAGTGAGGCGTCCGTGGCACGTACGTCCATCCGCAAGTCGGCGACGCGCACCCTCGTCGCGCTCGTCGTCATCATCCTCGGTCTCGGTGCACTGACCGCAGGCCTCGCCCAGTGGGGCGGCGGCTCCTGGGCCCCGCGCCTCGGCCTCGACCTCGAGGGCGGCACCGAGCTCGTCCTCAAGCCCGTCACCGTCGGCAACGCGGCCCCCGTCACGCAGGGCCAGATCGACCAGGCCGTCGACATCATCCGCCAGCGCATCGACGCCAACGGCGTCAGCGAGGCCGAGATCTCCACCCAGGGTGGCGACAACATCGTCGTGTCGATCCCGGGCAGCCCCACCAAGGAGCAGCTCGACGCGATCCGCAAGCCCTCGCAGCTGCGCTTCCGGGCCGTCTTCATCCAGCAGGCCGACAGCAGCGCCGCCCAGCTGAACCCCGGTGGAGCGACCGGATCCACCGGCTCGACGGGCACCCCGAGCCCCACCGGCACCGCCACGACGCCCGCCACGACTCCCTCGACGTCGGCCACGGCCCAGAACGGCGCGGTCCCGCAGGCGCTCCGCGCGGCCACGACGTCCCCGACGCCCAAGGCCAGCACCCCGACCGGCACGGCGACCACCGGCGCCACCCCGGCCCCCGCTGCCCCGACGCCGGCGGCGCCCACCGCCGAGCAGACCGAGGCCGCCGTCAAGGCCCAGGTGAGCAAGGGCCTCGTCGGCCTCGGCTGGGACAAGGCCAAGGCCGACGCCGCCGCCGCCAAGACGGCCAAGGACTTCGTCGCCCTCAGCTGCGCCAAGCCCGGTGCCGTCGACGCGATCGTCGACGACCCGACGCTGCCGCTCGCGACGTGCAGCGACGACCGCACCTCGAAGTTCGTCCTCGGCCCGGTCGAGATCGACGGCAGCCAGATCTCCGACGCCTCGAGCGGCTTCCAGCCCGGCCCGAACGGCCAGCCCACCTCGATCGTCGAGGTCGTGCTGTCGTTCAACTCGGCCGGCGCGAAGAAGTTCGCCGAGGTCACCAAGCGCCTCTACGGCCTGCAGAGCCAGCCGCCGATGGACCAGTTCGCCGTCGTGCTCGACAAGTCCGTCATCACCGCACCCCAGGCCCGCGCGGTCATCTCCGACGGGCGTGCCTCGATCACCGGCTCGTTCACCATCGACTCGGCCAAGGCCCTGGCGCAGCAGCTGAAGTTCGGCGCGCTCCCGCTGCAGTTCGCGCTGCAGACCAACGACACGATCACGCCCCAGCTCGGTGAGGAGCAGCTGCGCATCGGCCTGCTCGCCGGCCTCGTCGGCCTGCTCCTCGTCGTCATCTACTCGCTCATCCAGTACCGGGCACTCGGCTTCGTCACCGTCGCCTCGCTGCTCGTGGCGTCGGGCATCACCTACCTCGCGGTGACGATCCTCGGCACGACGCACGGGCTGCGCCTGACGATGGCCGGCGTCACCGGCCTCATCGTCGCCATCGGTGTCACCGCCGACTCGTTCATCGTGTACTTCGAGCGCATCCGCGACGAGGTCCGCGACGGCCGCCCGCTCGTGGCTGCCGTCGAGACCGGCTGGAAGCGCGCCCGGCGCACGATCATCGCCGCCGACACCGTCAACTTCATCGCGGCCATCGTGCTGTACGTCCTCGCCTCGGCCAACGTGCGCGGGTTCGCCTTCACGCTCGGCCTGACCACGATCATCGACCTGCTCGTCGTCATGCTCTTCACGCACCCGATGGTCCAGCTCCTCGCCCGCACCAACTTCTTCGGCGGTGGCCACAAGTGGTCCGGCCTGGACCCGAAGCGCCTCGGCGCCAAGGAGTCGCCGCGCTACCGCGGCCGCGGCCAGTTCGGACCGTCGCGCCCGGTGGCCCACGCCGGCGCTCCGGCGGGTTCCGGCGCCAGCACCCGCACCGTCGAGGGGAAGGCCTGACCCATGATCAACTTCGCCCAGGTCGGCAACGACCTCTACACGGGTAAGCGCTCCATCGACTTCATCGGGCGCCAGAAGCTCTGGTACGCCTTCTCAGGCGTCCTCATCGCGCTCGCCCTCGTCGGCATCTTCGCCAAGGGCCTCAACTTCGGCATCGAGTTCAGCGGTGGCTCGGAGTTCCGGGTCCAGAGCGTCACGAACACCGAGGGCTACGAGGAGAAGGCCCAGACGGCCATCGCCGACGCCAAGATCAGCGGCAACGTCGTCACCACCGTGGTCGGGCAGAACACCGTCCGGGTGCAGACCGAGGCCGCCGACGACAAGACCGACGCCGCCCGGTCCGAGCTGGCCCGGCAGTTCGGCGTCCAGCCGAGCAACGTCAGCGCCTCGCTCATCGGCCCGAGCTGGGGAGAGACGGTGAGCCAGCAGGCGATCCGCGGCCTCATCGTCTTCCTCGTCCTGGTGACCCTCGTCATGGGGCTCTACTTCCGCACGTGGAAGATGGCCGTCGCGGGGCTCGTGGCTCTGCTGCACGACCTCGTCATCACCGTCGGCATCTACGCCCTCTTCGGGTTCGAGATCACGCCGTCGTCGATGATCGGCTTCCTGACCATCCTCGGCTACTCGCTCTACGACACCGTCGTCGTCTTCGACAAGGTGCGCGAGAACACGGCCGAGGCGTTCCGGACCCGTCGCACCACCTACTCCGCGGCCGCCAACCTGGCCGTCAACCAGACGCTCGTCCGCTCGATCAACACGACCGTCGTCGCGCTCCTGCCGATCGCCGCGATCCTCTTCGTCGGCTTCACGATGCTCGGCCCCGGCACGCTGCTCGACCTCGCGCTCGCGCTCTTCATCGGCATCTCGGTCGGCGCGTACTCCTCGATCTTCATCGCCACGCCGCTGCTTGTCGACCTGCGCCGCAACGAGAAGGGCGTCAAGGACCTCGAGCGCTACGTCGCCAAGCACGGCACGAGGTCGCACGACGAGGTCGTCGGGGCCTTCGCCGACGGCGAGCCGGTCGCGGTCGGTGCCGACGCGTCCGGCGGAGCCACCGGTGGCTCCCACGGGGACGCCCCTGCGGCGGCGCGTCCGGTGCACAAGTACGCCCAGGCCGGCCCGCGCAACCAGCCCAAGCGCGCCCCGAAGTCGCGTCGCTGACGAGACGGTCAGGCTGCCTGCGGGCAGCCTGACCACCGCCGACCACCCGTTCGAGCGCCGCAGGAGACGACGTGAGCAAGATCAGTGACCTCGTGGCGGCCCGCGTCCGCGACGTGCCCGACTTCCCCAAGCCCGGCATCGTCTTCAAGGACATTGCCCCGCTGCTGGCCGACGGCGTCGCCTTCCGGACCCTCGTCGACGACATCACCTCCCGCTACGCCGGCCAGGTCGACGTCGTCGCCGGCATCGAGGCGCGGGGCTTCATCTTCGGGGCCCCGGTGGCCCTCGCCATGGGCCTCGGCTTCGTGCCGATCCGCAAGGCGGGCAAGCTGCCCGGCGACACCATCGCCTCGGCGTACTCCCTCGAGTACGGCACCGCCGAGGTCGAGGTGCAGGCCGACGCGTTCGCCCCCGGGTCGAGGGTGCTGCTCATCGACGACGTGCTCGCCACGGGCGGCACGGCTGCCGCGGCGTGCGAACTCATCGAGCGCGCCGGCGCCGACGCCACGGGCCTCGAGTTCGTCATCGAGCTCGGCTTCCTCGACGGGCGCGACCGTCTCGCGCACCGGCCCGTCAACGCCGTCCTGACGGTGTGATCCCGGCGCGGGGACCTAGACTCTCTCCATGAGCGAGGACGTCCGCAGCGAGCTGTCCACCCCGTCGCGGGTGCGCGCCCGCTTCGCGCGGTTCGGGGCCACCCGACCGGCAGGCAACCCCGTCCTCGAACCGCTCATGACGGTGGTCCGACAGAACCACCCGAAGGCCGACCTGTCGGTCATCGAGCGCGCCTACGCCGTCGCCGAGCGTGCCCACGAGGGCCAGATGCGCAAGAGCGGCGACGCGTACATCACCCACCCGCTCGCGGTGACGACGATCCTCGCCGAGCTCGGCATGACCCCGCCCACGCTCGCGGCGGCGCTGCTGCACGACACCGTCGAGGACACCGACTACGGGCTCGATGAGCTCCGGCGCGACTTCGGCGACGAGATCGCGATGCTCGTCGACGGCGTCACCAAGCTCGACAAGGTCACCTACGGCGAGGCTGCGCAGGCCGAGACGGTCCGCAAGATGGTCATCGCCATGGCCCGCGACATCCGCGTCCTCGTCATCAAGCTCGCCGACCGGCTGCACAACGCCCGCACGTGGCGCTACGTCAGCCCGGAGTCGGCCAAGCGCAAGGCCAACGAGACCCTCGAGATCTACGCGCCGCTCGCGCACCGCCTCGGCATGAACACCATCAAGTGGGAGCTCGAGGACCTCTCCTTCGCGACGCTCTACCCGAAGGTCTACGACGAGATCGTACGACTCGTCGCCGAGCGCGCCCCCGCCCGCGAGGAGTACCTGACGGGCGTGCGGTCGCAGGTCACCGAGGACCTCACCGCGGCCAAGATCAAGGCCACCGTCACCGGTCGACCCAAGCACTACTACTCCGTGTACCAGAAGATGATCGTGCGCGGCCGCGACTTCGAGGAGATCTACGACCTCGTCGCGGTGCGTGTCCTCGTCGACACGGTGCGCGACTGCTACGCGGCGCTCGGCGCGCTGCACTCGCGGTGGAACCCGGTGCCCGGCCGGTTCAAGGACTACATCGCGATGCCGAAGTTCAACATGTACCAGTCGCTGCACACGACGGTCATCGGTCCGCAGGGCAAGCCGGTCGAGATCCAGATCCGCACCCACACCATGCACCGCCGGGCCGAGTACGGCGTCGCCGCCCACTGGAAGTACAAGGACCAGTCCGACAAGGGCGGGGGAACCCGGCCCGGCGAGATCACGCCGCAGAACGACATGGCCTGGCTGCGCCAGCTGCTCGACTGGCAGCGCGAGACCGAGGACCCGGGCGAGTTCCTCGACTCGCTGCGCTTCGAGATGGGCAGCAGCGAGGTCTACGTCTTCACACCCAAGGGCGCCGTGGTCGCGCTGCCGGTCGGCGGCACGCCCGTCGACTTCGCCTACGCGGTGCACACCGAGGTCGGCCACCACTGCATCGGCGCGCGTGTCAACGGCCGCCTCGTGCCGCTCGAGTCGACCCTCGAGAACGGTGACGTCGTCGAGGTGCTCACCAGCAAGGCCGACGGCGCCGGGCCCTCGCGCGACTGGCTCCAGTTCGTCAAGAGCCCGCGGGCGCGCAACAAGATCAAGGCCTGGTTCAGCAAGGAGCGCCGCGAGGAGGCCATCGAGGCCGGCAAGGACGCGATCGCCAAGGCGCTGCGCAAGCAGAACCTGCCGCTCCAGCGGCTCATGAGCCACG
>JAEXXY010000079.1 GCA_023451855.1 Actinomycetes bacterium | reverse complement strand
GGGCAGGGGCGGCCCGGACCGCCGGGCCGGGCGCGGACCGACGCCGGAGCAGCGTGAGGCGCGTCGGGCGGCGCGGGCGGCCACGGTCCCGCCGATCACCTATCCGGAGCACCTGCCGGTCGTCGACCGCCGCGACGACATCGCCGCCGCGATCCGCGACCACCAGGTCGTCGTCATCGCCGGCGAGACCGGCTCGGGCAAGACCACCCAGATCCCGAAGATCTGCCTCGAGCTCGGGCGCGGGCTCGACGGGCAGATCGGCCACACCCAGCCGCGCCGCATCGCCGCGCGCGCCGTGGCCGAACGGCTCGCCGAGGAGCTCGACGTCGAGCTGGGACAGACGGTCGGCTACCAGGTGCGGTTCACCGACCACGCCACCCGCGACACGCTCGTCAAGGTCATGACCGACGGCATCCTGCTGGCCGAGATGCAGCGCGACCGAGAGCTGCGCCGCTACGACACGATCATCATCGACGAGGCCCACGAGCGCAGCCTCAACATCGACTTCATCCTCGGCTACCTCAAGCAGCTGCTGCCGCGTCGGCCCGACCTCAAGGTCGTCATCACCTCGGCGACGATCGACCCGGAGAAGTTCGCCCGGCACTTCGCCGACCCCGCGACGGGCGAGCCGGCACCGATCATCGAGGTGTCCGGCCGCACCTTCCCGGTCGAGATCCGCTACCGCCCGCTCGTCGACCCCGACCGCCCCGACGCCGAGGAGCGGGACATGGTCACCGGCGTCTGCGAGGCCGTCGAGGAGCTGTGGACCGAGCGGCACTCCGGCACGAGCAGCGACATCCTCGTGTTCTTCTCCGGCGAGCGCGAGATCCGCGACGCCGCGGACGCCCTCAACGGCATGAAGCTGCCCGTCACGGAGGTCGTGCCGCTCTACGGCCGGCTGTCGGCGGCCGAGCAGCACCGCGTGTTCTCCCCGCACACGGGCCGGCGGATCGTCCTGGCCACCAACGTCGCCGAGACCTCCCTCACCGTCCCGGGCATCCGGTACGTCATCGACACCGGCACGGCCCGCATCAGCCGCTACAGCCAGCGCACCAAGGTCCAGCGCCTGCCCATCGAGCCGGTCAGCCAGGCCTCGGCCAACCAGCGCAGCGGGCGGTGCGGACGCGTCGCCGACGGCATCGCGATCCGGCTCTACTCCGAGGACGACTTCGAGCGCCGTCCCGAGTTCACCGACCCCGAGATCCTGCGCACCAACCTCGCGTCGGTCATCCTCCAGATGACGAGCCTCGGCCTCGGCGACATCGCGCGGTTCCCGTTCGTCGACCCGCCCGACTCGCGGCAGGTCACCGACGGGGTCCGGCTCCTCGAGGAGCTGCAGGCGTTCGCGCCCGAGGACGACGCGGCGGGCGGCGGGCGGCGCCGACCCGGGCGGCGGCTGACCACGATGGGCCGCACCATCGCGACGCTGCCCATCGACCCCCGGCACGCGCGCATGGTGCTCGAGGCCGACCGGCGGGGCGTGCTGCGCGAGGTGCTCGTCATCGTCGCGGCGTTGTCGATCCAGGACCCGCGCGAGCGCCCGCAGGACAAGCAGGAGCTCGCGAACGCGTGGCACAAGCGGTTCGCCGACGAGACGAGCGACTTCATGTCGTGGCTCAATCTCTGGTCCTACCTCAAGGAGCAGCAGAAGGAGCTGAGCAGCAGCGCCTTCCGGCGGATGTGCAAGGCCGAGTTCCTCCACTACCTGCGGGTGCGCGAGTGGCAGGACCTGCACAGCCAGGTGCGACAGGCCGCCAAGCAGGCCGGCCTCGACGTCACCCGGGGCAGCGTCCACGGCGAGTACGACACCGACGCCATCCACCAGTCGCTGCTCGCGGGCCTGCTCTCGCACGTCGGTGTGCGCGACGAGCAGCGTCGCGAGTACGCCGGTGCCCGCGGCACCCGGTTCGCCATCAGCCCCGGCTCGGCGCTCTTCCGCAAGCAGCCGCAGTTCGTCATGGCCGAGGAGCTCGTCGAGACCACCCGCCTGTGGGCTCGCACCACCGCGCGGATCGACCCGCAGTGGGCCGAGGACCTCGGTGCCCACCTCGTCAAGCGGCAGTACTCCGAGCCGCGGTGGTCCGGCCGGCGCGGATCTGCCGTCGCGACCGAGCGGGTGACGCTCTACGGCGTGCCCATCGTCGTCGGGCGCACCGTCGGCCTGGGCCGGGTCGACCCCGAGCTGGCGCGCGACCTGTTCATCCGGCACGCCCTGGTCGAGGGCGACTGGAACACCGAGCACGCCTTCCTGCGCGAGAACGCCGCGCTCGTCGAGCGGCTCGGCGAGCTCGAGGCGCGCACCCGACGCCGCGACATCGTCGTCGACGACAGCACGCTGATCGCGTTCTACGACAAGCGGGTCCCGGCCGACGTGGTCTCGGGGCGCCACTTCGACTCGTGGTGGAAGAAGGCGCGGCGCACCGAGCCCGACCTGCTGACCTTCACCGAGGACCTCCTCCTGCGTGAGAGTGCCGGCAGCATCGCCGACGCCGACCACCCCACCACGTGGACGCAGGGCGAGAACGTCCTGCCCGTCACGTACCGGTTCGAGCCGGGCGCCGCCGACGACGGTGTCACGGTGCACGTCCCCGTCGACCGGCTCAACCAGGTGAGCGCCGACGGGTTCGACTGGCAGGTGCCGGGATTCCGCGAGGAGCTCGTCACCGCCCTGATCCGCTCGCTCCCCAAGCAGATCCGCCGGCTCATCGTGCCGGCCCCCGACCACGCCCGTGCCGTGCTGCCCGAGCTCGACCCCACCTCCGGCCCGCTCCTGCCGGCGCTCGCGACGGTGCTGCGCCGACGTGCGGGCGCGGCCGTGTCACCGACCGACTTCGACTGGGCGCGTGTGCCCGACCACCTGCGGGTCACCTTCTCCGTCGACGGCCCGGACGGTCGTCCGGTGGCCACGGGCAAGGACCTAGGCCGTGCGGGAGGCCGCGACCCCCCAGCTGCGCCGGCAGGTGCGACGCGCCGGTTCCAGCCTCGAGCGCACCGGCCTGACCGCCTTCCCGGACGAGGGCGTGCCCGAGACCTTCGAGAGCGCCGGCGGGGTGCAGGGCTTCCCGGCGCTCGTCGACACCGGCTCCGCGGTCGACCTGCGCGTCCTGCCGACGCGCGGCGAGGCCGAGGCCGAGCACCGCCTCGGTCTGCGGCGACTGCTCCTGCTCGGCATCACGCCGCCGTGGAAGCAGGTCCTGGCCCGCCTCACCAACACCCAGAAGCTCGCCCTCGGGCACAACCCGCACGGCAGCGTCCCGGCCCTGCTCGACGACTGCCTCGCCTGCGCCGTCGACGCCATCAGCGCCGACGCCGCCGGCGCGTCAGGCCCCGGGTCGGGACGCGTCGACCACACGGTGCGCACCCGCGAGGACTTCGAGTGGGCGCTGTCGGCGGTCCGCACCCACACGACCGCCCGGGTCGTGCAGGTCGTCGGACTCGTCGAGCCGGTCCTGGCCCGGCACCTCGCCCTGACGAACCGGCTCGCCGAGCTCGACCGCTCCGCGAGCCCCGCCCTACGGCCGGTGCTCGCCGACGTCCGCGCCCAGC
>JAEXXY010000094.1 GCA_023451855.1 Actinomycetes bacterium | reverse complement strand
CACCTGGGCGCGGCGGCTGCGCGCCGCCTGGCGCTCCTCGGCGCGCCGACGGGCGAGCCACTCGGCCAGGCTCGGCGGCCGGTGCTCGGTCAGCTCGACCGGCCACAGCACGCGGGTGGCCGCGTTGAGACCCGCCCCGATGAGGATCGCGATGGCGAGGAAGTAGAGCCAGATGAGCAGCACGATGGGCGCGCTGAGCGGACCGTAGATCGTCGAGCCGCCGAGGGAGGCCTCGAGCGAGATGCGCACGACGTAGGACGCGCCGAGCCAGATCGCGAGGGCGAGCAGGGCGCCGGGGACGTCGCGCCACCACGGCCCGCGCCGCGGCGTCGCCACGTGGTAGAGCGTCGTCAGCGCGACGATGCTGAAGACGAGGACCGCCGGCCAGTAGAGGTAGCGCAGGAAACCGAGCGAGTCCGGTAGCCAGCCCGACACCAGCTGCGGACCGAGCAGGACGAGCGGCAGCAGGATGATGCCCGCCACGGTGCTCACCGTGTAGAGCGCGAGACTCAGCGCCCGCAGCCGGATGATGCCGCGCACGTCCTTCTGCCCGTACATGATCGAGACGGTGTCGATGAAGACGTTGAGGGCGCGGGAGCCGGACCACAGCGACAGGAGGAAACCGACCGAGACGAGCTCGGGCCGTCCCCGGCCGAGGACGTCCTGGACGGTCGGCACGAGCAGGTCGCTGATGCTGTCCTCGGTGAGGAACCGCGACGCGTACTCCCGGATCGACTGGACGACGATGTCGACGTTCTCGGGCCCGATCCACGCGCTGACGTAGCCGAGCCCACCGAAGAGGCCGAGCACGAGCGGGGGCAGGCTCAGCAGCATGAAGAAGGCGGCCTCGGCGGCCAGACCGGTGACGCGGTAGTCGAGGCAGACGTCGACGGTCCGAACCGTGAGCCGCCCGACGGCCAGGCCGCCGGGTACCCGTTGCAGGGTCGCTCGCACCCGCTCCTTGACCGTCATCGCCACGAGGCTATCCCGCAGTGCCCCGCGCGTGAGGAGCGCGACACTGCCCGCGCCCGGCCCCACGTCTCGCGGCGCCCTACGCTCGGGCGATGAGCACGCACGAGGTGACCAACCAGGTGCCGCCCTACGAGGGGCACGACCTCCTGGCGGAGGACCCCGCCCTGGCCGAGGCCGTGCACCGGTGGGTCCCCGTGACGGACCTCGAGGGTCCCGACGGGCTGGCCGACCTCGCGCGTCGGGCCGGCTCGGCCGAGGCGCTCGAGCACGGCCGTCTCGCCGACACCCGCCCCCCGGTCCTGCGCACCCACGACCCGCGCGGCAACCGCGTCGACGAGGTCGAGTTCCACCCGTCGTGGCACTGGCTCATGGAGCGCGCCGTGGGCGCGGGCCTCACGGCCGAGCCGTGGACGCGTCCGGTCGGGTCGGGCGCCCACGCCCGCCGGGCCGCCGGCTTCATGCTCTGGTCGCGGGTCGAGTCCGGGCACGGCTGCCCCGTCTCGATGACCTATGCCGCCGGCTCGGCGCTGCGCCACGACCCGACGCTCGGCGAGCGCTGGCTGCCGGCCCTCGCCAGCCGCCGGTACGAGTTCGGCATCCGGCCGGTGACGACCAAGGCCGGTGCCATCGCCGGGATGGGCATGACCGAGAAGCAGGGCGGCTCGGACGTGCGCGCCAACACCACGCAGGCCACGCCCTCCCCCGGCGGCCCGCTGCCCGGCGAGACGTACCGGCTCACCGGCCACAAGTGGTTCTGCTCGGCCCCGATGTCGGACGTCTTCCTCGTGCTCGCCCAGGCACCGGGCGGCCTCACGTGCTTCGTCGTGCCACGCGCCCTCGACGACGGCAGCCGCAACGCCTTCGCCCTCCAGCGCCTCAAGGACAAGCTCGGCAACCACTCGAACGCCTCGAGCGAGGTCGAGCTCGACGGCACGTGGGGCAGCCGCCTCGGCGAGGAGGGCCGTGGCGTCCGCACTATCATCGACATGGTCGGGGCGACGCGTCTGGACTGCGTGCTCGGCTCGACGGCGACGATGCGCGACGCGGTGGCCCGCGCCGTGCACCATGCCCGGCACCGCACCGCCTTCGGGGCCCTGCTCGTCGACCAGCCCCTGATGCGCAACGTGCTCGCCGACCTCGCGCTCGAGGCCGAGGCGGCGACGGTGCTCGCCATGCGCCTGGCCCACGCGGTCGACACCGGCGAGACCGACCTCGCCCGCCTCGGTGTCGCCCTCGGGAAGTTCTGGGTGTGCAAGCGCACCGCGCCCGTCGTCGCCGAGGCCCTGGAGTGCCTCGGCGGCAACGGCTACGTCGAGGAGAACGGTCTGGCCCGCCTCTACCGCGAGGCGCCTCTCAACTCCATCTGGGAGGGCTCGGGCAACGTCAACGCCCTCGACGTCGTCCGGGCGCTCGAGCGCGAGCCGGCGAGCCTCGAGGCCCTCGAGAAGGAGCTGCACCGCGTGCGCGGCCGCAGCCGCGAGCTCGACGTGCTCGTCGACGCCGCGGTGGGCCGGGCCCGTTCGCTCGACCCCGGCACGGCAGCAGCGGCCTTCGAGGCGCGGTCGGTCGTCGAGGGACTGGCGCTCGCCCTGCAGGCCGCCCTCGTCGTCGAGCACTCTCC
>JAEXXY010000068.1 GCA_023451855.1 Actinomycetes bacterium | reverse complement strand
GGGTCGCCGGTGATGGTGTACTCGCCGCGGTGGTGGCTGTCGTGGTGGAAGGTGCACAGGCACAGCAGGTTCGCCAGGTCGGTCAGGCCGCCGTCGCGCCAGTGCACCCGGTGGTGGACCTCGAGGTAGCCGGCCGCGGTGACCGGGCAGCCGGGGAACCGGCAGCCCCGGTCGCGGTCCAGGACCAGGACGCGGGTGCGGTGCGGGACGACGCGCTGGGTGCGCCCGAGGTTGACCGGGTGGCCGTCGGTCTCCCAGACCGGGACCAGGGTGCCGTCGCAGGTGAGGCCGTCGAGGACGTGTCGGGGCAGGCGCGGGCTGCCGGTGAGCCACCCGCCGGCCGTGTCGAGGTGGACCTGGACCCGGTAGCGCGCCCGCCGCGCCGACCCCCCGGAGCCGGTGCCGCCCCCGCCGCGGCCGGATCCCGTACCTGAGGCCACGGTGACCGCGGCATCCAGGGACCGGGTCGCGAGCAGCACGAGGGCGTCGGCAAAGGTGATGCGGCGCGGGCCGGGGGTGGTGGCCGGGTCGGCGTACGGGTCCGGCTGGTGCTGGTCGTCATCGCCCTCGCTGGTGTGGGTGGTGTCGGTGACGGTGTGGAACAGGTGGTCCTTGGCCTCAGCGAGAGCGGCGCGGACGAGCTCGCCGACCTCGGCCGGGGCCTCATACCGCAGCCGGAACCGGCCGTCCGCGTCGAGCCCCATGCTCAGCGTGGCCGGCTCGACCGGCTCCGGCGGGCGCGCCCGCGCCCCCTCGTCGTCGTCCTCGCCCGCTTCATCGGCGGTGGACACGTCGGCGGTCACTTCGGCGGGCAGCAGCCGGCCCTCCTCGTCGAAGGTCCGGGGTTCGAGGGTGAAGTCGTAGCGGGCCACCGAGCGCTGTAGCTGCGGCACCGTCGCGTGCTGGGCGAACTCGGCCGCCGGCGCGTCGAACGCGGCCGGGGCGTGCCGGGCCACGACCGCGGCCTGGTCCAGGCTGATCCACCCCTCCCGCAACGCCGCCGCCGTCGCCGGCAGCTCACCCGCCCGGCGGGCCATCAGCACCACCGCGGCGGCGTGCCCCCGCGAGAGCCCGGCCCGGACCACGAGCCAGTGCTCCGGCGAGCGGATCCCGACCGCCTGCCAGGACCCCTCCACCAGCGCCACCGCAACGGCGTCGACGAGCCGGCCGTGCGCGTCGTGCAGGTCGGCAGCCAGGGACGCGACGAGGTCCCAGTCCTGCTCGATCACTGCCTGCGACATACCCCTATCGTACAGGTGTTCGAATGATCGAACATGTCTTGTCCACAGCTAATTCACTTGGACCCCAGTCCGTTTCACGGTCACAGACACCGCCGGCGCCACCGACGCGGGGCTTCAGCCAGCCCCCTCAAGCCAGCCGCCCGTGCGTCAGGACGCGATGCGCACCGCGGAGACGATGTCGGTGAGGTCGCCGGCGGTGACGCCCGCGAGGGTGTCGATGCGCACCGCGCCCGGCACCGTCGGCACCGGGACGACGTGCGGGATGGCGATCGTCGGCACGCCCGCCGCGGCGGCCGAGCGCACGCCCGCCGGCGAGTCCTCGATGGCGACGCAGTCGACCGGGTCGACACCGAGCAGCCGCGCGGCAGCGAGGTAGGGCTCCGGATGCGGCTTGCCGTGGCTCACCTCGTCGCCGGTGACGAGCGCGTCGAACGCGCCGTCGGGAAGGTTGCGCACGACCGTCTCGGCCAGGGAGCGCCACGACATCGTCACGAGGACGTTGGGCACTCCGAGCGACCCCAGCTCGAGGAGGAGCTCGCGGGCCCCGGGACGCCACGGGACGCGTCGCTCCACCTGCGCGATGACGCGCGACAGGAGGGCGTCGATGATCTCCGGCACCGACAGCTCGATGCCGGACTGGTCGATGATGAGCTGGGCCGACACCTCGAGGGCGTTGCCGACGAGCTGGTGGGCGAACTCGTCGGTCCAGACGCCACCGTGGGCGGCCACGAGCTCGTGCTCGGCCTCGATCCAGTAGGGCTCGGTGTCGACGAGGGTGCCGTCCATGTCCCAGAGGACGGCCGCGGGTAGGGCCGGTCGGTCCGTCCGGGCGGGGGCAGCAGGGGCGCTCACGGGGTCAGTCCTCCGGGTCGTAGGCGAGGTTGGCCGAGAGCCAGCGCTCGGCCTCGGCGAGGGTCCAGCCTTTGCGCTGGGCGTAGTCAGCCACCTGGTCGCGGTCGACGCGCCCGACCACGAAGTACTGCGACTGCGGGTGGGACAGGTACCAGCCGGACACCGAGGCGCCCGGTGACATCGCCATGCTCTCGGTGAGTGAGATGCCGGTGCGGGCCTCGACGTCGAGCAGGCTCCACAGCGTCTGCTTCTCGGTGTGCTCCGGGCAGGCCGGGTAGCCCGGCGCGGGGCGGATGCCGGCGTACTGCTCCTTGATGAGCGCCGCGTTGTCGAGGTGCTCGTCGGGCGCGTAGCCCCAGAACTCCTTGCGGACGCGCTCGTGCAGCCGCTCGGCGAAGGCCTCGGCGAGCCGGTCGGCGAGGGCCTCGAGCAGGATGGCGTCGTAGTCGTCGAGGTTCTGGCGGAACCGTGCGACGCGCTCGGCGCTGCCGAGGCCGGCCGTGACGGCGAAGCCGCCGACCCAGTCGCGAGTGCCCTTCGGGGCGACGTAGTCGGCGAGGGACCGGTTGGGCACCCCGGCCCGGTGCTCGCCCTGCTGGCGCAGGTGGTGCAGCACCGCGAGCGGCTCATCGCGGCTCTCGTCGGCGTACACCTCGATGTCGTCCCCGACGCCGTTGGCCGGGAAGAAGCCGACGACGCCGTTGGCCGTCAGCCAGCGCTCCTGCTCGATCCGGTCGAGCATCGCCTGGGCGTCCTCGAACAGCTTGCGGGCGGCCTGGCCGCTCGCCGGGTTGTTGAGGATGTCGGGGTAGGTGCCCTTGAGCTCCCAGGCGGAGAAGAACGGCGACCAGTCGATGTACCGGCGCAGCTCGCCGAGCGGGTAGTCGCGCAGGACGCGCACGTGCTGGGGAGCCGTGCGCGAGCGGGTGATCGTCGAGACGTCCTTCTCCTGCTGCAGGAGCAGGTGCGGGTGCGGAGGCCGGTACCCGCTCCAGTCGATCGGCGCGCGGCGCTCGCGAGCCGCCTCGAGGCTCAGCAGCTTGCGCTCGGTCTTGGCGGAGTGCCGGGCCCGGAGCGCGTCGTAGTCGGCCCTGACCTGCTCCAGGAGGCGCGGGCGCTGTTCGTCGGACAGCAGGGCGGCCGCGACCGGCACCGAGCGCGACGCGTCCTTGACCCAGACGACCGGGCCGTCGTAGCGCTGGTCGACCTTCACGGCGGTGTGTGCGCGCGACGTCGTGGCGCCGCCGATGAGCAGCGGGATTGTCATGCCGGTGCGCTGCATCTCGGCGGCGAACCCGACCATCTCGTCGAGGGACGGGGTGATGAGGCCGGAGAGGCCGATGAGGTCGGCGTCGTGCTCTTTGGCCGCGTCGAGGATCTTCTGGGCCGGCACCATGACGCCGAGGTCGATGACCTCGTAGTTGTTGCACTGCAGGACGACGCCGACGATGTTCTTGCCGATGTCGTGCACGTCGCCCTTGACCGTCGCCATGACGATCGTGCCGTTGGTGTCCTTCTGCCTCGCCAGCTCGGGGTCGTTCGCCTTCTCCTCCTCGATGAACGGGATGAGGTAGGCGACTGCCTTCTTCATGACGCGGGCGCTCTTGACGACCTGCGGCAGGAACATCTTCCCGGCGCCGAAGAGGTCTCCGACGACGTTCATGCCGTCCATGAGGGGGCCCTCGATGACCTCGATGGGCCGCCCGCCGCGCTCGGCGATCTCGGCGCGCAGCAGCTCGGTGTCGGCCTCGATGTGCGCGTCGATGCCCTTGACGAGCGAGTGCGTGATGCGCTCGCCGAGCGGCAGGGCGCGCCACTCCTCCTCGCTGACCTCGGCGGCCTCGCCGGTCTTGTTGTACTCCTCGGCGATCTCGAGCAGCCGCTCGGCGGCGTCGGCGCGGCGGTTGAGCACGACGTCCTCGATGCGGTCGCGCAGCTCGGGGTCGACCTCGTCGTACACGGCCAGGGCGCCGGCGTTGACGATGCCCATGTCGAGGCCCGCCGCGATCGCGTGGTAGAGGAAGACGGCGTGGATCGCCTCGCGCACGGGGTTGTTGCCACGGAAGCTGAACGACACGTTGGAGATGCCGCCGGAGACGCGGGCGCCGGGCAGATTCTCCTTGATCCACCGCGTCGCCTCGATGAAGTCCCTTCCGTACGAGGCGTGCTCGTCGATGCCGGTGGCGACGGCGAACACGTTGGGGTCGAAGATGATGTCCTCGGGCGGGAAGCCGACCTGCTCGGTGAGGATGCGGTAGGCCCGCTCGCAGATCGCGGTGCGGCGCTCGAGGGAGTCTGCCTGGCCGTCCTCGTCGAAGGCCATGACGACCGCCGCCGCGCCGTAGCGACGCACCAGCCGGGCGTGCTCGATGAAGGGCTCCTCGCCCTCCTTGAGGGAGATCGAGTTGACGATGGCCTTGCCCTGCACCTGCTTGAGGCCGGCCTCGATGACCTCCCACTTGCTCGAGTCGACCATGACGGGGACCCGGCTGATGTCGGGCTCGCTCGCGACGAGGCGCAGGAAGCGCTCCATCGCCGCGACGCCGTCGATCATGCCCTCGTCCATGTTGACGTCGATGACCTGGGCGCCGTTCTCGACCTGCTGGGCCGCGACCGACAGCGCGGTGTCGTAGTCGCCGTTCTTGATGAGGGTGCGGAAGCGGGCCGACCCGGTGATGTTCGTGCGCTCACCGACGTTGACGAAGAGGCTGTCGGCGTCGATGGTGAACGGCTCGAGGCCGGACAGGCGCAGGGCCCGCTCCGGCGCGGCGACCTCGCGGCGGGTCTTGCCGTCGACGGCCTTGGCGATCGAGGCGATGTGCTCCGGCGTCGTGCCGCAGCAGCCGCCGACGAGGTTGACGAAACCGGCGTCGGCGAACTCGGCGAGGATCGCGGCCGTCTCCTCGGGCGCCTCGTCGTACTCACCGAAGGCGTTGGGCAGCCCGGCGTTCGGGTAGCAGGAGACAAATGTGTCGGCGACCCGCGACATCTCGGCGATGTACGGACGCATCTCCTTGGCGCCCAGGGCGCAGTTGAGCCCCACGGCGAGCGGACGCACGTGGCGCACCGAGTTCCAGAACGCCTCGGTCACCTGTCCCGACAGGGTGCGCCCCGACGCGTCGGTGATGGTGCCGGAGACGACGACCGGCCAGCGGCGTCCGCGCTCCTCGAAGAGCTGCTCGACGGCGAAGATCGCCGCCTTGGCGTTGAGGGTGTCGAAGATCGTCTCGACGAAGAGCAGGTCGCTGCCGCCGTCGACGAGCCCGCGGGCGGCGTCGAGGTAGGCGGCGACGAGGTCGTCGAAGGTGACGTTGCGCGCGCCGGGGTCGTTGACGTCCGGCGAGATCGACGCGGTGCGCGAGGTCGGTCCGAGCGCGCCGGCCACCCAGCGCAGACGACCCGGCGTGCGGGCGCTCATGGCGTCGGCCTCGCGTCGGGCAAGCGCGGCCGACGCGTGGTTGATCTCGTAGGCGAGCTCCTCCATGCCGTAGTCGGACAGCGAGATCGCCGTGGCGTTGAAGGTGTTCGTCTCGATGATGTCGGCGCCGGCCTCGAGGTACTCGCGGTGGATGGACGCGATGATCTCGGGCGCCGTGAGCGACAGGAGGTCGTTGTTGCCCTGGACGTCGGTGTGCCAGTCCTTGAACCGCTCGCCCCGGTAGCCGGCCTCGTCGGGCCGGTCGCGCTGGATCGCCGTGCCCATCGCGCCGTCGAGGACCATGATCCGCTCACGGAGCGTCTCGGTGAGGGTCTCGGTGGCGTCGGGCCGCACCTGCTGGGACAGGCTCGGCCGCTGGGTCGGCGACTGGGGCAAGGGGTCTCCTCTCGGCTGCGGCCGGAGATCGGGTGCCGATCGGGTCGCGTGACGTCGGACCGACCGAATTCTACGGACCCCGGCCGACGGGGCGCGTCGGCGCCCGGAGTGCGGGCACGGCGTCCGCACCACGGCATAGGCTGGCGGTGTGGTCGCAGGTGCGGCCACGACGAAGGAGGCAAGGTGCTGGAGTTCGAGGACGTGCCGGAGCTCAACGACCCGGTGCTCATCGCGGCCTTCGAGGGCTGGAACGACGCCGGTGAGGCGGCCTCGAGCGCCGTGCGACACCTTTCGGAGGTGTGGGATGCCGAGCTCGTCGCGGCGTTCGACCCGGAGGACTACTACGACTTCCAGGTCAACCGGCCGCGGGTGTCCCTCGAGGACGGCCGCCGGATCCTCACCTGGCCCACGACCCGCATCCTCATCGCCACCGACACCGGCTTCGACCGTGACGTCGTCCTCGTCCAGGGCATCGAGCCCTCGATGCGCTGGCGGGCCTTCACCATCGAGCTGCTCGAGCTGGCCCAGCAGCTCGGCGTCACGACGATCGTCACGCTCGGGGCCCTGCTCGCCGACGTGCCGCACACGCGCCCGATCCCGGTGACCGCCACCGCCGAGGACGAGGCGGCGATGCACCGTTTCGACGTCGAGGCCAGCCGCTACGAGGGCCCGACGGGGATCGTCGGGGTCGTCAGCCACACGGCCAGCGACACCGGCATCCCGACGGTGTCGGCCTGGGCCGCCGTCCCGCACTACGCGGGCGGCCCGCCCTCCCCCAAGGCCACGCTCAGCCTCGTGCGTCGCGTCGAGTCGCTCCTCGGCGTCACGGTGCCGCACGACGAGCTCGAGGAGAGCGCTCGCGCCTGGGAGCGGGGCGTCGACGAGCTCGCGCAGTCCGACGAGGAGGTCGCCGAGTACGTGCAGTCGCTCGAGGAGGCGCAGGACACCGCCGAGCTGCCGGAGGCGAGCGGCGACGCGATCGCCCGGGAGTTCGAGCGCTACCTGCGCGGCCGCGACGACGACCAGCGCGGCCGCTGAGCGGCGTCCGTCCTAGAGGCGGACGCCGAGCAGCGCGTCGAGCGCGCGCCCGAGGACGCCCGGGGCGCCCGGGTCCTCGCCGCCGCGGGTCAGCGCCTGGGCCGCCCAGCGGTCGACGGCTTCCAGCGCCCGCGGGCTGTCGAGGTCGTCGGCGAGTGCCGCCCGGATGTCCTCGACGGTCTGGTCGGCCACGGGCCCGCCGTTGCCGGACAGCGCCTTGCGCCACGTGTCGAGCCGCTGTTGCGCGTCGACGAGCATCGCGTCGTCGTACATCCAGTCGTCGCGGTGGTGGCGCGACAGCAGCGCCAGGCGGATCGCCATCGGGTCGACGCCCTCGCGGCGCAGCTGCGAGACGAGCACGAGGTTGCCGCGGCTCTTGCTCATCTTCTCGCCGTCGAGGCCGACCATGCCCTGGTGCACGAAGGCGCCGGCGAAGGCCGGGACGCCGCTCAGCGCGCGGGCGTGCGCGGCGCTCATCTCGTGGTGCGGGAAGATGAGGTCGGTGCCGCCACCCTGCACGTCCACGGGGACGCCGAGGTGGTCGATGGCGATGCACGCGCACTCGATGTGCCAACCGGGCCGGCCCCACCCCAGGCTGCCACCGTCCCATTCGGGCTCGCCCTCACGGTGGGCGCGCCACAGCAGGGCGTCGAGCCTGTTGCGCTTGCCGGCGCGGTCGGGGTCTCCACCGCGCTCCTCGAAGACCTCGAGCATGCCGGTCTCGTCGAGGTGGCTGACCGAGCCGAACCGGGGGTCGCGGGCGACGTCGAAGTAGACGTCGGTGGCGCCCTCGCGGGACGCGTCGGGCGCCGGCACCGTGTAGGCGGCACCGCTCGCGACGAGCCGCTCGACGGGCGCCACGAACGTCGGGATGCTCTCGACAGCGCCGAGGTACTCGTCGGGCGGGATGACGCCCAGGGCGGTCATGTCCTCGCGGAAGAGGGCGATCTCGCGGGTCGCGAGGTCGCGCCAGTCGATGCCGTCGCGCTCGGCGCGCTCGAGCAGCGGGTCGTCGACGTCGGTGATGTTCTGGACGTAGCGCACGGTGTGACCGCTGTCGCGCAGGATGCGACCGAGCAGGTCGAAGGTGACGTAGGTGGCGGCGTGGCCCAGGTGCGTCGCGTCGTAGGGCGTGATGCCGCAGACGTAGATCGTCGCCTCGGGGCCCGCGGCGACCGGGACGAGCCGCCCGGTGGCCGTGTCGCGGACCCTCACCTCGGGGGCGTTGCCGGGGACCTGCGGGATGAACGGCGGGGGCCAGCTTCTCACAGCGGAGACTCTATCCGGATCCCCCGACGCGGGTGCGCCCGGCTCGGACCGCTCAGAGCGGCGGCCAGGGCACTGCCGGCCAGTCGGGGCTCGGGAACGGGTGCGTGCCGCGTGCGAGCAGCCGCTCGACGCGGGTCACGAGGGCATCGACGTCGGCCTCGGGCAGCAGCGCCAGCAGCCGAGCCCGCTCGGCCGGCTCCTCGAGCGCCGCGGACAACCGCGTCAGCCGCTCGCGGTCACCCGCGGTGAGCGGCTCGCCCGCCCAGCCCCAGAGCACGGTCCGCAGCTTCGGCACCGGCGAGAACGTGACGCCGTGGTCGATGGCCCACAGGCGCCCCGACGCGTCACGCAGGCAGTGCGACCCCTTGCGGTCGGAGTTGTTGATGACGGCGTCGAGCACGGCCAGGGAGCGCACGTCGTCGGCGCCGGAGTGCACGACCGTGACGGAGGACCCGCCGGGCGTCTCGCCGTCGAACACCGCGTGCCAGCCCGCCGGGGCCCGCCCCTCGGGCACGAGGTCGACGACGGCGTCGTCGGCGACCGGGTCGAAGGGGTCCCCGATCCACAGCTGCACCGAGCCGGGGCCGAGCGGGCCGTCGCGCAGCACCGTCGGCGGCACGACGTGCCAGCCGCCGAGCTCGGAGACGACGCTCGCCGCGACCTCGCGACCCGCCAGCGTGCCGTCGGGGAAGTCCCAGAGCGGACGCTCGCCGCGCACGGGCTTGTAGACGACGTGCCCCCCGGGAAGCGTCGACACCCGGGCGACGACGGCGACGTTGGAGGACTCGGCCACCCGGCCGAGCACCTCGAGCTCGCCGGTCAGGTCGACCGGGTCGGGGTGGGTCTCAGCGACGGTAGCCATTGGCCCGCGGGCAGATGTGGCCCGTGGGGTCGAGGGGGCCGCCGCAGAAGGGGCACGGCGGGCGGCCCGCGGACACGAGCGCGGTGCTGCGACGGGCGAAGGCCCGCGCGTCGGCCGGCCCGAGGGTGACCCGGAGGGAGTTGCGACCCAGCGGCGCAACCGCCTCGTCGTCCTCGTCGTCGACCTCGTCGGGGTCGTGGTCGTGGCACTCGATGACGATGCGCTGGCGGTCCTCGTCCCAGGCGAGGGAGAGGGTCTGCACGTGCCAGTCCTCGTCGAACGGCGTCCGGAGCGGGTCGGTGTCCTCGGAGGCGCCACCCGGCTGGCCCGGCTCGACCGCGGCAGCCGGGGCCAGCTGGTCGAGGACGTCGTTGATGCGGTCGGCGAGGATGGCGACCTGCTGCTTCTCGAGGCCGACCGTCACGACGCGCGGGCCGTCGGTCGCCTGCAGGTAGAAGGCCCGCTGTCCCGCCGGTCCGACGGTGCCGGCGACGAACCGGTCGGCGGGGTCGAAGTCCTGGACCGTCATGCGAACGACCCTATCCGACCACGTCCGGCGTTCCCGCGCCCCCGCCGACGACGGCGTCGCCCTCGTCAGCGGCCGGCCGCTGCGGCGGGCGCAGGCCCGCGAGGTCGCCACCGATGTCGTTGACGCGCAGGACGAACGGCTTGCGGCTCGTGTACCGCACCGCGCTGACCGACGCCGGGTCGACGTTGATGCGCTGGAAGTCGTCGAGGTGGGCACCGGCGGCGTGGGAGAGGACGGCCTTGATGACGTCGCCGTGCGAGACGGCGACCCACACCGCGTCGGCGCCGTGCGTCTCGAGGATCCGGGCGTCGATCTCGCGGACCGCCTGCAGCGCCCGGTCCTGCATCTGGGTCATCGACTCGCCGGGGTACTGGGCGGAGTCGGGGAACCGCGCCTCGCTCGGGCGGTCCTGCACGACCTTCCACAGCTCCTCGCGGGCCAGCTCGGCCAGCGGCCGCCCCGTCCACGCCCCGTACCGGCACTCCCCCAGCCCGTCGTGGACGCTGCGCCGGACCCGGTCCGGCAGCGGCGCGCACAGCAGGTCGGCCGTCTGGACGCAGCGGTCCAGGGGCGAGGACACCACCTCCGCGACGGGCAGGGTCGCCGCGGCGAGCCGGGCCCCGACCGAGGCGGCCTGCGCCTCGCCGGTCTCGTCGAGGAAGACGCCGGGCATCCAGCCGGCGAGCGTGCCGGAGACGTTGGCGCTCGAGCGGCCGTGGCGCACGAAGATCACGGTGGGCACGATCGCCAGCCTAGACGCGACGGCGGGCCGAGCCTCCAGTCACCTCGCAGCGCGGCGTGGTGACATAGGGGGGTGATCGTGGACAAGGCCATCTACCGCAACGGCCGGCGGCAGGGCTGCGGCGACCTCAGCGACGAGCTCGACGTGCTGCGCCTCACCCAGGACGGGTTCCTGTGGATCGGCCTGAAGGACCCCACCGACGCCGAGTTCGACCTCGTCAACGAGGAGCTGCACCTGCACCCGCTCGCCGTCGAGGACGCCGTCAACGGCCGCCAGCGCGCCAAGATCGAGCAGTACGAGACCTCGACGTTCGTCGTGCTCAAGACGCTGCGCTACGTCGAGGCGACGAGCGACATCGAGACCGGCGAGGTCATGCTCTTCATCGGCGACCGCTTCGTCGTCACGGTCCGCCACGGCGAGGGCAACCCGCTCGCCGGCGTCCGGCAGCGGCTCGAGGCCGACGCGGAGCGTCTCGAATACGGTCCCCTCGCGGTGCTGCACGCCGTCATGGACTCCGTCGTCGACAACTACGTGCTCGTCGACGCCGAGATCAAGAAGGACCTCGACCAGATCGAGGAGGAGGTGCTCGGCTCGGACCAGCAGGGCGACGCCAACACCATCTACCGCCTCAAGCGCGAGGTCCTCGAGTTCCGCCGGGCGAGCAAGCCCCTCGCCGACACCCTCGCCGCCTTCATGGAGCGCGGCCGCGGCCGCTTCCTGAAGACCGAGATCCTCGTGTTCTTCCGCGACGTCGCCGACCACCTGCGCCTCGTCAACGACCACGTCGAGTCCTACGACCGGCTCCTCACCGACATCCTGTCCGCGCACCTCGCATCGGTGGGGATCCAGCAGAACGAGGACATGCGCAAGATCTCGGCGTGGGTCGCCATCGCCGCGGTGCCGACGATGATCGCCGGGATCTACGGCATGAACTTCGACAACATGCCCGAGCTGAACGCGAGCATCCACACGAGCGGCGGCGAGTTCTACTACGGCTACTTCATCGCCCTCGGCGTGATGGCCGCGTCCTGCATCGGGCTCTACCGCGCGTTCAAGCGCTCGGGCTGGCTCTAGGGCAGAAGGGGCGGCTCAGGTGGCGCTGATGACGCCGGCGCCGAGCAGCCCGGCCAGCAGCAGGCCGAGCGCCACGCGGTACCAGACGAACGCCATGAGGGTGTTCGTCGCGACGAAGCGCAGCAGCCACGCGATCGAGGCCAGGGCGACGACGAAGGCGACGACGAGCCCGACGACGACCGGCCCGATGCCGAGGGCGGTGAGCCCCTCCTTCTCCTGGACGGCCTGGAAGAGGCCTGCAGCGGTCAGGGCCGGGATGGCGAGGAAGAAGGACAGCCGCGTGGCCGTGACCCGGTTGACGCCGCGCATGATGCCGGCCGAGATCGTCGCACCGGACCGCGAGACGCCCGGGATGAGCGAGAAGCACTGGACGAGGCCGATGACGAGCCCGTCGACCGGGCCCACCGAGTGCTCGTCGCGCACTCGGCCGCGCGCCTCGTAGCGGGCGTAGACCCGCTCGGCGACGACCATGACGATGCTCCACAGCACGAGCGCGGCCGCGATGACCCACAGGCTGCGCAGCGTCCCCTCGATGGCGTCCCGGCCGAGGTACCCGACGATCCCGACCGGGATCGAGCCGATGACGACGGCCCACGCGAGGCGGTAGTCGGGGTCGTGCCGCGCCTCGGCGTTGAGCAGGCCCCGGAACCAGACCACGACGAAGCGGACGATGTCGCGGAAGAAGTAGAGCAGCGTCGCCGCGATGGCGCCGAGCTGGATCACCGCGGTGTAGGCGGTGACGGCCTTGTCGTCGACCGACAGCCCCAGCAGCTTCTCGGTGATCGTCAGGTGAGCCGTGGAGGAGACGGGGAGGTACTCGGTCAGGCCCTCGACGACACCGAGGATCACGGCGTCGAGGTAGCTGAGGTCGGCCATGTCGTGGTCAGCCTTCTGCGCGGGGTCGGGGACGGTCTCGGTCGGCAGACCCCACAGGGTCCGGCCGCTCGGCACCAAGCGTGCACCCTAGCGGGCGTCCCTGCGTACCGGACGCCCCGACGACGACGTCCGGGTGAACATCCGGACGCAGGACGGTCACCGGGTCAGGCGTCGGACGCCTCGAGGCCACCCAGCCGGGCCATCACCTCGACCGTGGCCAGGGCCTGGTCGCGACTCATCCCGCCGCTCGTGGCCACGGCGAGTGTGGTGACCCCGGCCTCGGCGTAACGCTGCAGGCGCCGGGCGACCCGCTGGGGCGAGCCGAGCAGGGCCGTCTCGTCGATGAACTCGAGGGGCACGGCCTCGGCCGCCTCCCGGTGGCGGCCGTCGAGGTAGAGGTCCTGGATGCGCGCGGCGGCGTCCTCGAACCCCATCCGGCAGGCGAGCTGGTTGTAGAAGTTCTGCTCCCGCGAGCCCATGCCACCGATGTAGAGGGCGCAGTACGGGCGGACGTAGGCGGCCGCGGCCTCGACGTCGTCGAGCAGGACCACCGGGGTCGTGGCGACGACGTCGAAACCGGCCATCGGGTCCTCGGGAGTGCCCCGTCCCGCGTCACGGCGGGCGCTGCGGATGGCCTCGAGGTGCTCGCCGGCGTGCTCGGGGCTGAAGAAGATGGCCAGCCAGCCGTCGGCGATCTCGCCGGTGAGGGCGAGGTTGCGCGGCCCGACGGCCGCGAGGTAGATCGGGACGTCGGCTCGCAGCGGTCGGGTGCCGAGCTTGAGCGCCTTGCCCGGGCCGTCTGGCAGGGGCAGCGGGTAGTGGCGCCCGGCGTGCTCGACGACGTCGCGGCGCAGCGCGGCGCGCACCACCTCGACGTACTCGCGGGTGCGGGCCAGCGGCTGGGCGAACCGGACGCCGTGCCACCCCTCGCTCACCTGCGGCCCGGAGACCCCGAGCCCGAGCCGGAACCGGCCCCCCGACATGGTGTCGAGCGTCGCGGCCGTCATCGCGGTCATGGCCGGCGTGCGTGCCGGGATCTGCATGACCGCCGAGCCGAGGTCGATGCGGTCGGTCAGCGCCCCGATCCACGACAGCATGGTGACGCTGTCGCTGCCGTACGCCTCGGCGACCCATGCGCTGTCGTAGCCGAGGCGGTCGGCCGCCCGGGCCACGGCGACCATGTCCTCACCGGTCGTACCGCGTCCCCAGTACCCGAGGTTCACGCCGAGTCTCATGGACGCGAGGCTATCGGGCCCGATGCGTCGCCGACCCCGGCGGGATCGCAGCGGCGCCGCGGCGGCAGGTCGCTGCGGCGCACGGGGACGAAACGGATAACGTGTGCCTCCATGCGCAGGCGTCTCGGGTCGTCCGGTCTCACCGTCACTCCCCTGGCGCTCGGCACGATGCTCTGGGGCAACGCCGTCGACCGGCACGATGCCGCCGAGCACCTGCGCGCGTTCGTCGAGGCCGGGGGCAACCTCGTCGACACCGCCTTCGGCTACGGCGGCGGTGACGCCGAGACGATCCTCGGTGGGCTCATCGGCGACGTCGTCCCCCGCGACGAGCTCGTCGTCTGCACCAAGGCCGGCATCTCCCGCGCGTCGGGTGAACGGCGCGTCGACGTCTCCCGACGCAGCCTCATGGCCCAGCTCGACGCGTCCCTGCGCCGGCTCGGCACCGACCACGTCGACCTGTGGCTCGTGCACACGTGGTCCGACGACGTCCCGCTCTCGGAGACCCTCTCGGCCCTCGAGTGGGCGGCAGTCTCGGGCCGGGCCCGGTACGTCGGCGTCTCCAACTACTCCGGTTGGCAGTCCGCGCGCGCGTTCAGCCTGCTCGAGTCGGCCCGGATCCCTTTGGTGGCCAACGAGGTCCAGTACTCGCTCGTGCACCGCGAGCCCGAGGCCGAGGTGGTGCCGGCCGCGGTGGACCTCGGGTTCGGGCTGCTGCCGTGGTCTCCGCTCGGCCGCGGCGTCCTCACCGGCAAGTACCGCACCGGCATCCCGTCCGGGT
>JAEXXY010000504.1 GCA_023451855.1 Actinomycetes bacterium | reverse complement strand
ACGTGTGGTGGGGCTGGGGCGACCTCGGGGTCGCGTCGTTCGACCTCGGGTGGTGGTGAGACCGCTACGCCGGTCGGGCGGACTGTCGGACCCGGCGCCTACCGTCGGGGGATGGACGACACCGACGCCGAGCTCGACGCGCTGCAGGAGCTCCTCGACCGCTCGCACGCCCGCGCCACCGGCCACCTGCGCGGCATCATCACCGACGAGCGCACGCTGACCGCCCGCCAGCTGGCAGCGCTGCTCACCGGTATGAAGGTGCTGAGCGTCGCCACCGTCACCGCCGCCGGCGAGCCGCGCATCAGCGCCCTGGACGGTCACTTCCTCCACGGCACCTGGACGTTCAGCACGAGCGGCACATCGGCCAAGGCGCGCCACCTCGAGCGGCGTCCAGCCGTCAGCGTCGCGCACGTCGACGGCGAGGAGCTCGCCCTCTTCAGCCACGGCTACGCCGACCGCATCCCCGCCGGCCCCGAACTCGACGCGGTCGACGCGCACTGGACCGCGCACTACGGCAGCAGCCCGTTCTCGTGGGGCGACGACATCCGGCTCTACCGGATGCGGATGACGTGGGCGGTGGCGTACGCGTTCAACCGCGACGAGCTGCTCCGCTCGCGCGGCGTCACGGCCTGACGCCTGCTGGCACACCTGACTGCGCGCCGCTCGTACGCCCGCCCCGACGCCCGACGCGGCGCCCGCCCGGTGGTGCGGAACAATGCGGGGGTGACCGCCGCCGCCCCCGCCCGCCCCCGCCGGATCGTCCTGCTCGGCTCGACCGGGTCGATCGGCACCCAGGCCATCGACATCGTGCGCCGCAACCCCGACCGGTTCGACGTCGTCGGCCTGTCCGCCGGGACCAACCTCACCCTCGTGGCCGAGCAGGCGGTGGCCCTGCGCGTCCCGGTCGTCGCGGTCGCGGCCGGGAGCACCGACGACCTCGCCGCGGCGCTCGCAGCGGCCGCCGACGCGTCGGGCGTCAGCGGCTACGCGCCCGAGCTGCTCGTCGGCCCCGACGCGAGCACGACTCTCGCCGGGCGTGAGGCCGACGTCATCGTCAACGGCATCACCGGCGCCATCGGCCTCGAGCCGACGCTCGCCGCGCTCCGCGCCGGCACCACCCTCGCCCTCGCGAACAAGGAGTCGCTCATCATCGGCGGCCCCCTCGTCAAGGCCCTCGCCGCCCCGGGCCAGATCGTCCCGGTCGACAGCGAGCACTCGGCGATCGCCCAGTCGCTGCGGGGCGGCCGCGCCGAGGAGGTGCGCCGGCTCGTCGTCACGGCGAGCGGTGGCCCGTTCCGCGGGCGCAGCCGGGCCGAGCTCGCGGGCGTCACGCCCGAGCAGGCGCTCGCGCACCCGAACTTCGCGATGGGCCGGGTCATCACGACCAACTCGGCGACGCTCGTCAACAAGGGCCTCGAGGTCATCGAGGCGCACCTGCTCTTCGACATCCCGTTCGAGCGCATCGAGGTGGTCGTCCACCCGCAGCAGATGATCCACTCCATGGTCGAGTTCGTCGACGGCTCGACGATCGCCCAGGCCGGACCGCCGCGGATGCTCGTGCCGATCGCGCTCGGGATGAGCTGGCCCGAGCGGGTGCCCGACGTCGACGTGCCGTGCGACTGGACGAAGGCGCAGGCGTGGGAGTTCGAGCCGCTCGACGACGACGCGTTCCCGGCCGTGGCCCTCGCGCGACGCGTCGGGGAGGCCGGGGGCACGTGGCCGGCCGTCTACAACGCGGCGAACGAGGTGGCCGTCGACGCCTTCCACGACGGCCGTATCGGCTTCGTCGACATCGTCGACACCGTGGCGCGCGTCGTCGACGCGTACGCCGCCGAGCCGGTCGCGCGCATCGGTGAGCTGACCCTGGAGGACGTGCTCGCCGCCGATGCCTGGGCCCGCGCCACCGCCGAGCGCCTCGTCGGGACCAGCGCCCCGACTCCCTGACCCACTGACCCCATGACTCCCGATTCGATGTATTCACGCGGCCTCTGGCCCGCGCTGACACATCGAACGCGAGGCTGGTACATCGCGCAGTCCCAGCTCCACCTGGTCCAGGAACCGAGCCGTCTCGAGTCTGAGGCCGATGACGTCGATGCGCAGGACCCGGTCGCCCGAGAGCGTGACGTCGTTCTGCCGCAGGTTGTCGGCCGTCACCGCGAGGCCCCACTGGTGACCGACCCCATCGATCTCGACCACGAGCTCGTGGCAGTGCCACGCCACGTCGAGGTAGATGCGTCCCGAAGGGAGCTGACGCACCACCTGCCGGCTTGGCTCGGGCAGTCCTCGGGCGCGGCACATCCGACCGAAGTCGAGCTCGCCGAGGCTCTGGACGCCGAAGGCGATGTCACGTACGACGGCCTTGATGAAGGCCCTGCGTGTGCGGCCTCGGACGAGGCGTTGAGCTCCTGCTAGCCGACTCGGCGTCGTCAACCGCTGCTGCACGGTCATCAGCAGGACGAGCGCGGCCTGTCGGTCGGAGACAGCCCAGTGGGCGGCTCGGATCGCGGCGACCTCGGGCCTGGTGCGAGGCAGGCCGACACCGACGAGCTCGCCCGGCACGCGCCGGATCACCTTGTGAACGCGGGCTCCGGGGAGAACCGATGTGTTGTGGTGGTGGTGCGCCGACACGTGGACGGCGTCGTCGGAGTATCCGGTGAGGCCAGCATGCTGGAGCGCAGTGACACCGTCGATCGCGGCGATGTCGATGCCAGTCTCGAAGACGGCGGCCCAGCGTCGCGCCAGGGCGTCGAGCGGGCCGGTGTGTACGGCCACCGTCTGGCGTCGGTGCACGATCCACCGTCCGCCCTCGACCTCGCACCGGACGTCGTGGCGCGAGATGCCCAGAGCCGCGAGCTGGGCTCGGGACACGACACCGCCCTGTTCCTGTGCTGCCTCGCACGCCAGCTGTCGCCGCTGAAACCGCTTCATCGCACGAGCGTGATGTGGTCGGCCGCGACCGGCCTGGGTCGCCAGTGCGCCTGTGGATGCTGGCCACACCGGCTGACCCCCTGTGGAAGCCGGTTCGATGTTTTGCCGCGGCCCCGGCGCCGCGCCAATACATCGAACCGGGGGAGACGGGAGTGCGGTCGGACGAGCACGCCGGGATGTGACAATGGGTCATGCTCTTCGTGCTCGGGGTCCTCGTCGTCGTGGTGGGCGTGGCCCTGTCCATCGCCCTCCACGAGATCGGCCACCTCGTCCCCGCCAAGAAGTTCGGCGTCAAGGTGACCCAGTACATGGTCGGGTTCGGCCCGACGGTGTGGTCGCGCAGGCGCGGTGAGACCGAGTACGGCATCAAGGCCATCCCGCTCGGCGGCTACGTCCGGATGATCGGCATGCTGCCGCCGCGCCCGGGCGACAAGCCCGGCGAGCTGCGCACCCTCTCCACCGGCCGGTTCAGCCAGATGGTCGACCAGGCCCGGGCCGACTCCATGGAGGAGGTCAAGCCCGGCGACGAGGACCGTGTCTTCTACAAGCTGAGCCCCGGCAAGAAGATCGTCATCATGCTCGGCGGACCGGTGATGAACCTCCTCATCGCCTTCGTCCTCATCACCGGCGTCATCACGCTCTACGGCCTGCCGCAGGTGGCAGCCAAGGTCGGCGCCGTGGCGCAGTGCGTCCCCACCGCGGCCCCGACGGTGCAGAAGCCCCAGCCGACGTGTGCCCCGGGCGACCCCCAGGCGCCGTCGGCCGCGGCGGGCCTGCGCCAGGGTGACCGCGTCCTCTCGATCGACGGCAAGGCCGTCAGCTCGTGGGACCAGGTGTCGGCCACGATCCGCGACCACGCCGGCACGCCCATGGTCTGGGTCGTGCAGCGCGGCGACCAGAAGGTCGACGTCACCGTCACGCCGGCCACGCTCGAGCGGGCCACCTACGGCACCGACGGCAAGCCCGTCCTGCGCGACGGCAGGCTCGTGCTCGCGCCGGTGGGCTACGCCGGCATCGTGCCGGGCCAGGACCTCGTCAAGACGCCGGTGCTCGAGGCACCCGGCTACGTCTGGGACCGTGTCCTCGACACCGCCGGCATCATCGTGCAGATCCCCCAGAAGATGGCCGGCGTCGTCCAGGCGGCCTTCGGCTCCGGCGAGCGCGACCCCAACGGCCCCATCTCGGTCGTCGGGGTCGGTCGCCTCGGCGGTGAGGTCGCGGCCATCGACATCCCCGACTCCGAGGGCGGCAACTGGGTCAAGCTCGCCCAGCTCGTGCTGCTCATCGCCTCGCTCAACCTCGCCCTCTTCGTCTTCAACCTCATCCCGCTGCTCCCGCTCGACGGTGGCCACGTCGCGGGCGCGATCTGGGAGGCGGTCAAGAAGGGCGTCGCGCGGGTGCGCAACCGGCCCGACCCTGGTTACGTCGACGTCGCCAAGGGCCTGCCGATCGCCTACGGCATGAGCCTCGTGCTCATCACCATGTCGGTGCTGCTCATCTACGCCGACATCGTCAAGCCGATCAGCTTCTTCGGCTGAGCGCGGGTGCTTCGGGGGAGCGGCCGGCGGGAACCGCGGCCCGCCGCGCCATAATGGGCCGCATGAGCGTCTCCCTCGGCATGCCGTCCGCGCCCCCGCCGGTCCTCGCGCCCCGTCGCAAGACCCGCCAGATCCAGGTCGGCAAGGTCGGCGTCGGCTCCGACTTCCCGATCTCCGTGCAGTCGATGACGACGACGCCGACCACCGACATCAACGCGACGCTCCAGCAGATCGCCGAGCTGACCGCCGCCGGCTGCGACATCGTGCGCGTCGCGTGCCCGAGCCAGGACGATGCCGACGCCCTTCCGGCCATCGCGCGCAAGAGCCAGATCCCGGTCATCGCCGACATCCACTTCCAGCCGAAGTACGTCTATGCGGCGATCGACGCCGGCTGTGCGGCCGTGCGCGTCAACCCGGGCAACATCCGCCAGTTCGACGACCAGGTCAAGGAGATCGCCCGGGCGGCCAAGGACGCCGGCGTCTCGATCCGTATCGGCGTCAACGCCGGCAGCCTCGACAAGCGGATCTTGGAGAAGTACGGCAAGGCGACGCCCGAGGCGCTCGTGGAGTCGGCGGTCTGGGAGGCGAGCCTCTTCGAGGAGCACGACTTCCACGACTTCAAGATCAGCGTCAAGCACAACGACCCCGTCATCATGGTCCGCGCTTACGAGCTGCTCGCCGAGCGCGGCGACTGGCCCCTGCACCTCGGGGTCACCGAGGCCGGACCGGCCTTCCAGGGCACCATCAAGTCGGCCACCGCCTTCGGTGCCCTGCTCTCGCGCGGCATCGGCGACACCATCCGCGTGTCCCTCTCGGCCCCGCCGGTCGAGGAGGTCAAGGTCGGCAACCAGATCCTGCAGAGCCTCAACCTCAAGCCGCGCAAGCTCGAGATCGTCTCGTGCCCGTCGTGCGGCCGCGCGCAGGTCGACGTCTACACGCTCGCCGACCAGGTCACCGCCGGTCTCGAGGGCATGACCGTCCCGCTGCGCGTCGCCGTCATGGGCTGCGTCGTCAACGGCCCGGGGGAGGCCCGCGAGGCAGACCTCGGTGTCGCGAGCGGCAACGGCAAGGGCCAGATCTTCGTCAAGGGCGAGGTCATCAAGACCGTCCCCGAGGCCCAGATCGTCGAGACGCTCATCGAGGAGGCCATGCGGATCGCCGAGGAGATGGGCGAGCCGATCGACGACGACGCCGCCGGCAGCCCCAGCGTCACCGTCGGCTGACCGTGCGCCCGCCCGTCCCGGCGACGGGCCGCTTCGCCGTCGTGCGCGCGCTCGCGGACGACCTCGTCGCGCTGCACCCCGGGCGACGGGTCGCGATCGGGGTCGACGGCGTCGACGGGGCCGGAAAGACGGTCCTCGCCGACCAGCTGGCCGAGGTCGTCGGAGCGCGCCGGGACGTGCTGCGGGTCTCGGTCGACGGCTTCCACCGCCCGCGCGCCGAACGCATCGCGCGCGGTCGCGGCCCGGAGTCCTTCTACGAGGACTCCTACGACTACGCCTCGTTCCGTCGCGCCGTGCTCGAGCCGTTCCGGGCCGGGTTGCCGGTCACTCAGGCGGTCAACGACGTCGAGCGCGACGAGCCCGTCACGCCGGTGCCCGTGCCGGTCGGCGTCGACACGCTGCTGCTCGTCGACGGGATCTTCCTGCAGCGACCCGGCCTCGCCGACGCGTGGGACGCCGTCGTGTTCGTCGACGTGCCCTTCGCCGTGTCGGTGCCTCGCGGCAACGCCCGGTTCGGTGAGGGTCACGACCCGGACCCGGAGGCCGAGTCGAACCGCCGCTACGTCGGCGGTCAGCGGCTCTACCTCGCCGAGGCCGACCCGCGCGGCCGCGCGACGTGGGTGCTCGACAACACCGATCTCGACGCGCCGGTGCTGCACCGCAACCGCCACTGAGCGCGCGTGGGAAGGGGCCGCGCGGTGCGGTTCGGCGTCGATCGACCCCGAGCGGCAACCAGGCGCACGACAACGCCGAGGTCACGATGGGGCCGCCGGTGCGAGCCGTAGGTGACAAGCGGGCCTCGTGCCGTCACTCTTGGGAGGTGCTCCGCCAACGCCTCCCCGTGCGGTCGCTGTCGACCGCCGACCGCGACACGGCCCTCGCGCTGTGCGCCCGCGACCGGGTGGCCAACGTCTTCGTCGCCGCGCGCATCCTCGAGGGCAGCATCTCCGCATCCCCGGGCTCGCTCATCGGGCACGTCGAGGCCGGCGACCTCACCGGTCTCGCGTGGGTCAGCGCCAACGTCGTGCCCGTCGAGCTCGACGACGCGGGGGTGACGGCGGTCGCGGCGCGGATCCTTCGGATGCGGCGCCAGTGCGCGTCGATCTTCGGGCCCAGCGAGCAGGTCGTCGGGCTCTGGGACCGGCTCGGTCCCTCGTGGGGACCCGTCCGCGCCGTCCGCACCCACCAGCCCCTCCTCGCGACCTCGACCCCGCCGTCGAGCCTCGGCGTCGACCTCGACGACCGCGTCCGCCCGGCGACCCTCGACGAGGTCGACCTCGTGCTGCCGGCCGCGGCGCACATGTTCACCGAGGAGATCGGCTACCCGCCGTACCACGGCTCCGACCGCGGCTACCGCGCCAGCATCGCGGCGCTGATCCGGCAGGGCCACACCTACGTGCGGATCCAGGACGGCGAGGTCGTCTTCAAGGCAGACGTCGGCTCGCTGGCGCTCGGGTGCGCGCAGGTCCAGGGCGTCTGGCTGCACCCGAGGCTGCGGGGGCAGGGCCTGGCGGTACCGGCGATGGCGGCGGTGGTCGAGCAGGTGCTCGCCGGACCCGCCGACGAGGTGTCGCTCTACGTCAACGACTTCAACGTCGCGGCCCGGGCCACCTACGACCGGTGTGGTTTCCACGAGGTCGGCGCGTTCACCACGGTCCTGCTCTGACCGGCACCCGCACCGACGCCTAGGCTGCGTCCATGACGAAGCGCCCGAACCCTCCGGCCCGGCTCGGCGGCGACGGTCTTGCCCTGGCCGGTCTCTTCCTCACGTCGGGGGTCATGCACTTCGTGCGCCCGGAGCCGTTCGAGCGGATCGTGCCGAAGGCGCTGCCGAACCGTCGTGCGTTGGTCTTCGTGTCGGGCGCTGCCGAGATCGCCTGTGCCGTAGGGCTTCTCGTTCCCTCGACGCGTCGGGTGGCCGGGCTGGCCTCCGCCGCGCTGCTCGTCGGCGTCTTCCCGGCGAACGTCACGATGACGGCCCAGGCGAAACGTCGTCTCGACCGGGCGCCGGAGGATCGCGCGCGGCAGGGTTTTCTCGCGGCGACGGTCGCCCGCCTGCCGCTCCAGTGGCCGATGATCCGAGCCGGGCTGCGTGCCGCCGGCGTCGTGCGCACGGGCCAGGTGGACGGCCGCGTGGGCGACCTGGAGACCCGCGCCTGACAGCGAGTCAGCCGAACGCGATGGTGATCGCGTCTCCCGCACGGACGTAGCCCATCGCCTGGTAGATCGCGTTCGAGGTCGGGTTGGCGAGGTCGGTGAAGAGCATGCAGGCCTCGCCGACGTCGACGCGCTCGTTCGACAGGGCGGCGACGACGCCGCTGGCGAAGCCGTGCCCGCGCAGGCCGGGCGGCGTCCACACCCCGGAGACGCGGGTAACCCCGCCGCTCGCGGGGGAGGCGTACGCCATCGACACCGGTGCGCCGTCGTCGACCCACAGCCCGACACGGCCGTCGGCGACGTGCGCGTCGACGGAGTCGGCGGCTCGCTGCCCGGCGCCCTCGATGGCGTCGACGAAGTCCTCGTGCCAGGCGTCGACGAGCGGCAGGTCCTCGGCCGTCGCGTGACGGAACGCGCCCGGCACCTCGAAGGGCACGACGGCCCGCCGGGGCAGCTCGAACCGGCCGACCTCCATCGTCGTCCGGGCCGAGCCCCGGGTGTGCCGCACCCACTCGTCGGCGAACGCCTCGGC
>JAEXXY010000025.1 GCA_023451855.1 Actinomycetes bacterium | reverse complement strand
GTCCGAGCCGACGGGTCGCCGCCCAACCCGGCCAGCACCAGCAGGGCCGCACACAGCGACAGCGTGATTCGCGGCCGGGAGCGCAACGCAGCCGTCGGGGAGGACGCGGTCAGGAGAGGGCCTGAGGCGGCGCGTGCCACCCACCGACCCCGTACCTCGTCCACGGTGCACCCCCGTACGCCTCTGCGGCGGCCCCACACGCGGCCGCCGAGACCGACCGTCGCACCTCGGCCGGCCATCCGCACCGGGACGGGGTCGGCGCTCACGCATCGGTCATCTTCGGCCGAGGCCCGCATCACACCCCGGTCAGGTCGCGCACACGCCCTTGTCATGTTCCCGTCAGGAACGGCCCCCGTTTCGTCCGGGACCGTGCCGATTCGTTCCACAGCACGATAACGACATTCCGGACATCCACCCATCAGGGAGCTCACAGGTGCTGAACTGATCTGACTTGTCAGTACGGGGGACGTCAAGGGGGGGCCAGGATGGCCACAGTCATGGTCGTCGACGACGAAGAACGCATTCGGGGACTGTTGGCGAGATCGCTCTCCTCGGAGGGGCATTCGGTCGTGACGGCCGCCACCGCCAACGCAGCGCTCGACCGCCTCCAAGGTGGGGGAGTCGACCTCGTGCTGCTCGACCTCGTCATGCCGGGTCCGAGCGGACTGGCCGTGCTCAAGACGATGAGGGAGCGCACCGACATGCCTCCGGTCATCGTCCTGTCCGGCGTCACCGACGTGGGGGCCCGGGTGCAGGCGCTCGACAACGGGGCCGTCGACGTCGTGGCCAAGCCGTTCAGCCTCACCGAGCTGCTCGCACGGGTCCGCCGCAACGTCGGCCAGGTGCGCCCGACTCGCGACGACCAGGTGCTCGAGGCCGGCGGGGTCCGTCTCGACCTCGGCCGGCGACGGGCAGCCTTCCGCGACGTCGGCGTGACGCTGACCGAGCGGGAGTTCAGCCTCCTGGCCCACCTCATGCGTCGACGCGGCCAGGTGTGCCGCCGCGAGGAGCTGCTCCACGACGTGTGGGGGCTCGAGTTCGACCCCGGCAGCAACGTCGTCGAGGTGTGCGTCGGACGGCTCCGGAGCAAGCTCGGCCAGGAGCTGCCGGTGGAGACCGTCCGCGGCGTCGGCTACTGCTTCTACGAGGACTGAGGGAGGGCCGTGGTGGCTCGGCGGTCGTTCTGGGTCTGGGTCGTCGTCGGACTCGTCTGCTCAGCGGTGATGTGGGCCGTCCCCGGCAGTGAGACCGTGCCGTACCACATCGCCTGGGCGACGTTCGCGCTGTGCTTCGGGCTGGAGGTGTGGAGCGCGGCCGAGACGTGGATCAGCCTGGCCGTCTTCACCGTCATCACGGGGTCGATCCTCGTCGTGCGCGTGGCCGAGGACGTCCTCGACTGGCAGGAGGGCGCCGAGATCCCGCTCATGCTCCTGCTCATGGCGCTCATGGTCGTGCACGTCCGGCGTCGGCAGGCCGCGATCGCGGCGCTCACTGCGCTGCACGAGCGGGAGAGCCGCGAGGCCCGCTCGCGTGAGCTGCTGACGCGCCGCACGTCGCACGAGATGCGCTCGCCGCTCACCATCACCCGTGGCTACATCGAGGTGCTCGAGGACCGGCACGTCGGCACCGAGTCGGCCATCGAGCTGTCCATCGTCAGCGACGAGCTCAAGCGGCTGACCCGTGTCTGCGAGCGGCTCGTCCGGAGCCTGCTCGCACAGCAGGACCTCGAGCTCGAGGCCGTCGACCTCGACGAGCTCCTGGTGCGCACCCGCAACGCATGGGCCGCCGCCGCCGAGCGCGAGTGGCTCGTGACGGCCAGCGCCGGCACGTCGAGATGTTCGCCCGAGCGGCTGCGGGCATGCCTGGACACCCTCGTCGAGAACGCGATCCGCTACACCCGTCCCGGTGACACGATCGAGCTCTTCGGCACCCGCGGGCTCGACGGGTGGATCACCCTCGGGGTCTCGGACTCCGGCCCCGGCTTCTCGGCGGGCACCCGCCAGGCGGTTCTCGCAGGCGCGCAGCCACCGGCGACAGAGCCAGGAGCGGCCGTCAACGGGCTTGCGAAGGCGGAACCGGGTTCCGCTGCGGCACAGGGAGGTCCGTCGGATGCCTTCGGCGACGAGCTGTCGCAGACGGGGCTCGGGCTCGGCATGGTCGAGGAGACGGCGTCCCGGCGGGGTGGCCGGCTCGAGATCGGCTCGTCCCGTTGGGGAGGTGCGCGGGTCGGGTTCTCCTGGCCGCAGATGGCCTGAGCGGACCGGTCGCCGCCGCTACCTGACCGAACGGACGGTTCCTGACCGATCGGTTTGACGCTGACCGATCGGTCAGTGCACCATCGCTCCATGAGCAGGCCACCCCGCGACGCGCTGCGGCGCGAGATCGTCGACGTCGCCCAGCGGATGTTCGCCGGCATCGGCTTCCGCGGCACGTCGCTGCAGATGATCGCCGACGAGGCCGGCTGCTCGAAGGCCGCGCTGCTCTACCACTTCAAGACCAAGACGGCGATCCTCGAGGAGCTGCTCGACCCGCTCGTCGTCGACGTCGAGCGCATCCGCGCCGGCGCGACCGAGGCCCCGCCGAGCGACGCCGTGGCCTTCGCGCTCGAGCATGCGGCTGCCCTCGTCGTCAAGCACCGCAGCGCCATCGCCATGCTCCGCGGCCTCGAGGACATGGCCGACGAGCTCACCGTCGTCGGCCGCGGGCAGGAATGGGTCGACGAGCTGACCGAGGTCGCCGTCGCCGACGAGGACACCCTCGACCGACGCGTCGCCGCCCACGCCTACGTGGCCGGCCTGCTCGCCGCGTGCCTGTCGCTGCCGGACGTCGACGACGAGGCCCTGTCCGGGTCCCTGCTGCGCCTCGGGGCGCGGATGTTCGACCGTGACCCGGCGAGCCTCACCACCGTCCGTCTCTGACCCGACCTTCCTGACCGACCCCACCGCACGAACCCGACCCGCAGGCCCGCCACCGACGCCGGCGCCCCACCCGCAGAACGACCTCACTGGAGACCCGTATGGCCACCCTGCTCTACCGTCTCGGGCGCCTCAGCTTTCGCAGGCGCGGCATCGTCGCGACGCTGTTCGCCGTCGTGCTCACCGCTGTCGTCGGCGGGTTCGTCGCTGCCGGAACGCCGCCCACGTCGAACATCACCATCCCGGGCACCGAGTCGCAGCGCGCCCTCGAGGCTCTGAGCACCGAGTTCCCGCAGGCGAGCGGTGCGGCCGGCACCGTCGTCGTCCGGGCGCCCGAGGGCCAGACGGTCATGACCCCCAACGGCCAGGCCACGGTCAAGGCCGTCGTCGCGAAGGCGGGCCGGCTGCCCGGCGTCCTCGGTGCGATGAGCCCGTTCGACACCAAGGCGATCAGTCCCGACGGCCGGTACGCCCTCGTCACCGTCCAGTACAAGGACAGCGCCGACAAGCTGACCCCCGACGAGCGCACCGCCTACGAGCAGCTCGGCCAGGGCGCCTCGGCCGGCTGGACCGTGGCCTCCGGGGGCGAGCCGCTGCTCGCCGAGCCCGAGGTCGGCTCGACCGAGGGCCTCGGTGTCGCCGTCGCGCTCCTCGTCCTGCTCATCACCTTCGGCTCGCTCGTCGCGGCCGGCATGACGATGCTCAACGCGCTCGTCGGCGTCGGCCTCGGTGTCGCCGGCCTCATGCTGCTCGGCCACGTCGTCGAGCTCACGAGCACGACGCCGATCCTCGCCCTCATGCTCGGCCTCGCCGTGGGCATCGACTACTCGCTGTTCATCACCTCGCGCTACCGGCACGACATCGCGGTCGGCATGGACCGCGAGGAGGCTGCCGGCCACGCGGTCGGCACGGCAGGTTCGGCGGTCGTCTTCGCGGGCCTCACCGTCGTCATCGCCCTCGCCGGCCTGTCGGTCGTCGGCATCCCGTTCCTCACGGCGATGGGCCTGGCGGCCGCGGGCACCGTCGCGATCGCCGTCGTCGTCGCCGTGACGCTGCTGCCGGCGATCCTCGGCTTCGCCGGCGACCGCGTCCTCTCGCGTCGCCAGCGCAAGGCCGACCGCGACGGCGCTCAGCCCGCCGACCTCGAGGACGCGGCGACCAACCGCGGGTTCGCCTGGGGCCGAAGGGTGGTCAAGGCGCGCGGTCCCGTGCTGGTCATCGGTGTCGTGCTGCTCGGCGCTCTGGCGATCCCCGCCGCGAGCATGCGTCTGGCCCTGCCCGACGACGGCACCGCCCCGAGCGGCTCGAGCAAGCGCGTCGCCTACGACCTCGTCTCCGAGGGCTTCGGCCCCGGCTTCAACGGCCGCCTCGTCATGGTCGTCCACGGCGACGACGCCACCGGCGTCAGGACCGCGGCGCAGCGGGCCGCCGGCATCGCCCAGAAGACGCCCGACGTCCTCGCCGTCGCCCCCGGGCAGACGAGCGCCGACGGCCGCACGACGATCCTCGCCGTCATCCCGAAGTCCGGCCCGAGCGACGAGGCCACCTTCGACCTCGTCCGCGACCTGCGCACCGGTGTCGCGCCCGTCGCCGCCTCGACCGGGGCGCAGATCTCGTTGACCGGCGTCACGGCCATCGGCGTCGACGTGTCGGACAAGCTGTCGGCCGCGCTGCCGGTCTACCTGCTCGTCGTCGTCGGCTTGAGCTTCGTGCTGCTCGCCCTCGTGTTCCGCTCGCTGCTCGTGCCGCTCAAGGCGACGGTCGGCTTCCTCCTGTCGGTCGGAGCGACCTTCGGTGCCACCGTCGCGGTGTTCCAGTGGGGCTGGCTCAAGGACGCCATCGGCCTCGACACCCCCGGACCGCTCGTCAGCTTCCTGCCGATCCTGCTCATCGGCATCCTCTTCGGCCTGGCCATGGACTACGAGGTGTTCCTCGTGTCGCGGATGCGCGAGGACTTCGTCCACGGCGAGTCGGCGCGTGAGGCCATCGTGTCCGGTGTCGGCCACGGCGCGCGGGTCGTCGTCGCGGCGGCGCTCATCATGATCAGCGTCTTCGCGGGCTTCGTCTTCGTCGACGACGCGATCATCAAGTCGATGGGCTTCGCGCTCGCCTTCGGCGTGCTCGTCGACGCGTTCGTCGTGCGCCTCGCACTCGTGCCGGCCGTCATGTCGTTCTTCGGCGACCGGGCCTGGTGGCTGCCGCGCCGGCTCGACCGGCTCCTGCCGAACGTCGACATCGAAGGGGAGAGCCTGCGCCGGCGCACCTCCGCCTGAGGCCCTCCACGGGCCCCCCGGCAGGTCTGAAGGCTTCCACCCCGGTGCGAAGGGCCACCTCCGAGATCCGGCCGGACGCGGCCCCCCGTCTCCTTCGGATCCTCCCGCGTCGGCGTCCGGGTGACCAGAGCGAGGCCCAGTTGGGTAGGCACTGTGCAGGGCCCCTCGGCGACGCCGGCTCGGCCAATCGGCCCAGGCCCGGGTGGTTCTGACCGTGAGCCGCCCGGGCCGCCCGCCGGATCCTCCACCTCGCCGTCGGCCCGGAGGGCTAGCCTGCCGGGATGAGTGATGGCGAGCACCGCAGCAACCCACGCCGTCCGGCCTTCTTCAGCCCGGCGGCGCTCGAGGCCCACGGCCCGGCCTACGACCCGACCGAGGCGATCCTCGTGGCGCACGAGACCGCCCGGGCCCTCGTCCACGCGGGTCGCGCCGCCGCCGACCCCGCCGTCACCACCAAGCTCGTCGCGCTCGTCGACGACATCGGCCTGTCCACCCTCGCCGAGCTGTGGTCGCAGCGCCCCGCGCGCAGCCTCCCCGGCGTCCTGTGGCGGCTCTACGTGCTCCGGGAGTGGGTGCAGCGCGCCCCGGACGACGCGAGCCGCGAGTACGCCGCGGGCATCCGCTTCACCGGCCCGAACCACGCCGTCGCCGGGGCCGCCGAGCCGCCCGGCCCGCAGGAGATGAGCCGGCTCGTCGACGAGGTCCTCCGCGGTGTCTTCGAGGGCGACCTCGCCGTGGCACTCGAGCGCGCTGGGGCGTTCTGCCGCGTCGTCGCCTCAGGGCGGGCCGACATCGGCACGGGCGACGAGAGCGCCGAGCAGGCGGCCAACGTCCTGGCGATGGGTGAGGACCTCGCCGCCGGGGCGCGGCTGTGGCGGGCCGACGCCCTCGACTGAGCCGCGTCGCCACACCGAGGCGCGGCTCAGTCGCACGGTGTCGTCCAAGGGTGTCGTCCAAGGGTGTCGTCGCAGGTCGCGCCGCACGATGTCGTCACGAGGTGTCGTCGCGGTGTCCACGGATCGACGCGGTTTCTTTGGACTTCGCCGCGGACGCGCCTATCCTTGAATCCGCGTCGGGCCGCGGTAGCCCCGGGTCCCAAAATCCGCCGCTACGAGCGGCCCGGTGCCGAGAGGCGCTCCCGGCCCGACGTCATACTCTCTCCGGCTGACCTGCCGGACGGCCACCGTGGCAACGGGCGGCCCACGCGTGCCCCCGCCCCGGCACACGCGCTCGCACGTACGTTGCGCTCATGCTCGGCGCCCCGCTCCGGACCCCGATTTCGCGTGCCGCGGCCCCGGGGTGATGATGCTCGGTGTGGCTCCACCCGCACCCCTGGCATCTCGTCGCTCCCTTCCCCGCCCGGCGCGCGCCGTCCGGATCTACGCTGGGCGCATGACGCCCGAGGAGGAGCGGTCCTCAGACCTGCTCGATGTCGCCCTCAGGGACGAGATCGAGCTCGTCTCGGACCTCGTCGTGGCCGCGTCAGGCAGCCCGCGTCACTTCACCCCGGCCGAGGTCGACGAGCTTCTCGGCATCGGTGAGGACGCCTGTGCCGATGCCGCCTCGGCGCCGGATCCCGCTGCGGCAGCAGGGGGCTCGCTCCCGGGCATCCCGGAGGCGCCCGGGTCGGTCGTCGGCGACGCCGCGGCCCGGCAGGACGACTGACGCGTCCCGAGCGCTCGCGATGCCGGCCCGGCGGGGCCGACACCCTGCTACCCGCGGGTAAGGACCCGCTCCGGTGTCCGAACGGCGGGTGAACGTCCGGTGGAGCCTCGATTGCGTCGCTTGTCGACGTTGCCCGTAGCATCGTCCCCGGACCAGCCCCCGATTCGACCGGAGCACGCCCGTGGGTTTTCGCCTCACACCCCAGGACACGAGCTTTTTCTCCCTCTTCACCTCCACCGCACAACTCCTCGTCGAGGCGACCCGGGAGCTGACCCGCTTCCTCGAGGTCGAACCGGCGGAGCGTCAGGAGGTCGCCGACCGGCTCAAGGAGCTCGAGCACGCCGCCGACGAGGCGACGCACGAGCTCATCAACAAGGTGAACAGCTCGTTCATCACGCCGTTCGACCGCGAGGACATCCACAACCTCGCCGCGTCGCTCGACGACTGCATGGACCTCATCGAGGAGACCGCCGACCTCATCGTGCTGTACCGGGTCGGTGAGATCCCCGAGGGCCTGGTGGACCAGTTCGAGATCCTCGCGCGGATGGCCGAGGTCACGGCCGAGGCGATGCCGCGCCTGCGCTCGCTGCAGGACCTCAAGAGCTACTGGATCGAGATCAACCGTCTCGAGAACCAGGCCGACTCGCTGCACCGCGGCATGGTCGCGAACCTCTTCAACAACTCCGTCGACCCCGTCACCATCATCAAGGTCAAGGCCATCGTCGACGGCTTCGAGAACGCGGCCGACGCGTTCGAGAAGGTCGCGCACGTGGTCGAAGGCATCGCGGTCAAGGAGTCCTGACCCTCTGATGGACACCACCGTCCCCCTCTTCGGCGTGGTCGCGGTCATCGCGCTCGCCATGGGCTTCAACTACACCAACGGCTTCCACGACGCGGCCAACGCCATCGCGACGTCCGTGTCGACGCGCGCGCTGACCCCGCGCGTCGCGCTCGTCATGGCCGCCGTCGCCAACCTCTTCGGTGCGTTCTTCGGCCAGAAGGTGGCCGCGACCATCGGCAGCGGCATCATCGCCCAGCCCACCGGCGTCGACGGTCTCTGGCTCGTGGCAGCCGCCCTGATCGGCGCCACCGGCTGGAACCTGCTGACGTGGTGGTTCGGCCTGCCGTCGAGCTCCTCGCACGCTCTCATCGGCGGCCTCGGCGGCGCGGCACTCGTCGCGGGCGTCGCGGTCCAGTGGTCCGTCATCTGGAGCAAGGTCGTCATCCCGATGGTCCTGTCGCCGGTCATCGGCCTGGTCGTCGGCTACCTCGTCATGGCGGCGATCCTGTGGCTCTTCCGCCGGTCCAACCCCGGGCGCGTCACCCGCGGCTTCCGCCTCGCGCAGACGGCCTCGGCCGCCGCGATGGCCTTCGGCCACGGCCTGCAGGACGCCGCGAAGACCGCCGGTGTCGTCGTGCTCGCCCTGACGATCGCCGGCTACCACACCGGTCCCACGGTGCCGCTGTGGGTGCTCGTGCTCTCGGCGGTCGTCATCTCGCTCGGCACGTACGCCGGCGGCTGGCGCATCATGCGCACCCTCGGCCGCCGCATCATCGACCTCGGCCCGCCTCAGGGCTTCGCGGCGGAGACGACGGCCGCGTCCATCCTCTACGTGGCGGGCCTCGCCTTCGGTGCCCCGATCTCGACGACGCACACCATCACGTCGGCGATCATGGGCGTCGGAGCGACCAAGAGCGTGCGCGCCGTCCGCTGGAACGTCGCCGGCAACATCGTCGGAGCGTGGTTCCTCACCTTCCCGGGTGCCGGCCTCGTCGCCATCCTCGCCTGGTACGCCACCGCGATCTTCCGCTGAGAGGCGCTCAGAACGACGAAGTGCCCACTCGACCTGTTCGGTCGGGTGGGCACTTTCTCGTCGGGGGCACGGGCCCCGCTGGGGCGGATCAGCCGAAGCGGCCGGAGATGTAGTCCTCGGTGGCCTGCTCGGTCGGGTTGTTGAAGATCCGGGTCGTGTCGTCGATCTCGATGAGCCGGCCCGGCTCGCCCGTCGCCTTGAGGTTGAAGAAGGCCGTGCGGTCCGAGACGCGCGCCGCCTGCTGCATGTTGTGGGTGACGATGACGATCGTGTAGTCGCTCTTGAGGTCGTTGATGAGGTCCTCGATGGCGAGCGTGGAGATCGGGTCGAGCGCCGAGCACGGCTCGTCCATGAGGAGCACCTGCGGCTGCACGGCGATGGCGCGCGCGATGCACAGGCGCTGCTGCTGGCCACCGGACAGGCCGGCGCCGGGCTTGGCCAGGCGGTCCTTGACCTCGTTCCAGAGGTTGGCGCCCTTGAGCGAGCTCTCGACGATGCCGTCGAGGGTCTTCTTGTTCCGCACACCGTTGAGGCGCAGGCCCGCCGCGACGTTGTCGTAGATCGACATCGTCGGGAACGGGTTGGGGCGCTGGAACACCATGCCGACGGTGCGACGCACCGCCACCGGGTCCATGGCCGGCGCGTAGAGGTCCTGGTCATCGAGCATGACCTTGCCCTCGACGCGCCCGCCGGGGATCACCTCGTGCATCCGGTTGAGGGTGCGCAGGAAGGTCGACTTGCCGCAGCCCGACGGGCCGATGAACGCCGTGACGGACCGGGGCTCGACCGTCATCGAGACGCCCTCGACGGCCTTGAAGCCGCCGTAGTAGACGTTGAGGTCGCTGACGTCGATTCGCTTTGCCATGTCAGGGGATTCGCTTTCTCTTACTTCTTGACCGAGCCGAAGTGCGCGATGAGCCGGCCGATGACGTTGAGCATCAGGACGAGGAGGATCAGGGTCAGGGCCGTGCCCCACATGCGCTCGGCGGCGGCCGCCAGGGCGAGGTCGCCACGGTCCTGGTTGATCATCATGGGCAGGGTGGGGAAGTTGCCGTTGAACAGGTCGCGCTGGAAGTTCTTGGTGTACGGGGCGAGGATCAGCAGCGGGGCCGTCTCGCCCATGACGCGGGCGACACCGAGCAGGACGCCGGTGACGATGCCGGAGAACGCGGTGCGGAGCACGATCCGCACGACGGTGACCCACTTGGGCACGCCGAGCGCGTACGACGCCTCACGCAGCTCGTTCGGCACGAGCTTGAGCATCTCCTCGGTGGAGCGCACGATCACCGGGATCATGAGCAGCACCAGGGCCAGCGAGGCGGCGACGCCCGAGCGGTCGATCCCGAAGGTCGTGACCCACACCGCGTAGATGAACAGGGCCGCGACGATCGAGGGGATGCCCGAGAGGATGTCGACGGTGAAGCTGATCATCCGGGCGAACCAGCCTCGCCCGTACTCGACGAGGTAGACGGCCGTGAGGATGCCGATCGGCACGGCGATGAGCGCGGTGAACCCGACCATCTCGAGGGTGCCCTCGATGGCGTGACGCGCGCCGCCGCCGACGTCCTCGGAGTTGATGTTGCGCTGGTTGCCCGTCCACCACACCGACGTGGTGAGCATGTGCGCACCCTTGATGACGACCGTGGCCAGGATCCACACGAGCGGCACCATGGCGAGCAGGAACGCGCCCCACATGACGACGCGGGCCACGACGTCCTTGACGGCGCGGGCCCGGTGCGGGCTGCTCATCTCGCGCAGGGCCTCGCGGCCGCGCTTGCCCCCGGGTGGGGTGGTGTCGGTGTCGGCGCCGTCGACGGGGCCGCGGTTCTCGGTCACCGTGCTCATTCGCTGAAGGCCTTCCTGCGCTCGATGACGACGCGGGCGATGCTGTTGACGACGAAGGTCAGCACGAACAGCACGAGACCGGCCGCGATGTAGGCGCCGGTCTTGCTCGGGTTGCTGAACTCGGCGGCGTTGTTGGCGATCTTCGAGGCGAACGTCTCGCCGCCGTTGAAGAGCGAGAAGGTCCAGTCGGTTCCGTCGGCGAGCGCGGACACGAGGAAGGTGACAGCGATGGTCTCGCCGAGCGCGCGGCCCAGGGCGAGCATCGCGGCCGAGATGACGCCGGGGCGCCCGAAGGGCAGCACCGCGGTGCGGATCATCTCCCACTGGGTCGCGCCGAGGGCGAGGGCGCCCTCCTTGTGCGTGACCGGCGTCTGGTCGAAGACCTCGCGCGAGAGCGCCGTGACGATGGGCAGGACCATGATCGACAGGACGATGCCGATGAAGAAGATCGTGCCGCCGGAGATGCCGGTCGGCGCGAGCAGGGGGAACCAGCCGAGGGTGGACTCGACCCACGTCTGCGCCGGCTTCCACACCGGGAAGAACACGATGAGGCCCCACAGGCCGTAGACGATCGAGGGCACCGCGGCCAGCAGGTCGACGAGCGTCGCCGCGGGCCGGCGCAGCCAGGCCGGCGAGTACTGCGTCAGGAACAGGGCCACGGCCACGCCGACGGGCACCGCGATGCACATCGCGATCGTCGAGGCGGCGACCGTGGTCCAGAGGAACTCGAGGATGCCGAAGGCGGGCTTGTCGCCACCCGGCGCCCAGACGCGGCTCGTCAGGAAGCTCGCGTTGTTGTTGACCAGGGCCGGGACGGCCTCGACGACGAGGAACACCGCGATGAGGGTCACGATGGCGATGACGAGGAAGCCGGACAGCGACGCGGCGCCGCCGAAGAGGCGGTCACCGAGGCGACCGGTGGAGGCTCGGTCGGCCTCGAGGGGGGGCCGCCCGTCGGGGCCTGGCATCTCGTCTGTGGCGGATACGCCCGTCACGCTCGACATGTGGGGCCTTCCTGCTCTCGGGGTCTGTCGGGTGGTGCCTGGTACCGATGGTGGCACCGGTGCTGGTAACCGGTTCAGGGGCGGACGCCGTGTGCGGCGTCCGCCCCTGCGCGGTCAGGTGGGTCAGGAGATGGCGTCGACGGCCGTCTTGACCTTGGTCGCGACGTCGGTCGGCAGCGGCGCGTAGCCCTTCGTCTCGAGGTCCTTCTGGACCTCGTCGGAGGCGAAGGTCTTGAGGAAGGCCTTGACCTTCTTGCCCGTCTCGGCGTCGGCGTACTTCGAGCAGACGATCTCGTAGGTGACGAGGACGATCGGGTAGGCCCCGGCCTCCTTCGTCGCGTAGTCGATCTTGAGCGCGAGGTTGTTGCCGGTGCCGGTCTGCTTCGCCGTGGCGATCGTCTTGCCGGCCGACTCGGCGGTCAGCTCGACCGGGCCGGCGCCGGTGTCGATCTGGGCCATCGGCAGCTGGTTCTGCTGGGCGTAGGAGAGCTCGACGTAGGTGATGCCGCCGTCCTGGCCCTTCGTCGCGGTGGCGACGCCGGCCGACTTCTCCTTGCCCTCGCCCTTGCCGGTCCACTTCTTGCCCGGGTCGTAGCTCCAGGCCTCGGGCGCGGCGGCCTTGAGGTACTTGGTGAAGTTCTCGGTCGTGCCCGACTCGTCGGAGCGGAAGTAGACCTTGATCGGGGTCGACGGGAGCGTGACGCCCTTGTTGAGCGCGGCGATGGCCGGGTCGTTCCACGTCGTGATCTTGCCGTCGAAGATCTTCGCGGCGACGTCGGCGTTGAGAACGAGCTTGTCGACGCCCTTGACGTTGTAGGCGATCGCGATCGGGCCGGTGACCATCGGCAGGTTCCAGGCCTCGGAGCCGCAGGCCTGCTTGGCCGCGTCGGACTCGATGACGCCGTCCTTCGGCTCGGTCTTGAGCGCCGAGTCGGAGCCGGCGAAGTCGACCTGCTTGGCGATGAACTGCTTGATGCCGGCACCGGAACCGGTGGGCTGGTAGTCGATGTTGGCGTCGGCGCAGGCGCTCTGGTAGGCCTTGATCGCCTCGTCGATGGCGTTCTTCTGGGCCGAGGAGCCCTCCGCCTTGAGGTCGCCGCTGAAGCAGTCGCCGGCTGCGGTCGAGCCGCCCGCGGCGGTGGACCCGGCGCCGGGAGCGGCACCGTTGTTCTCGGACGCGCAGGCCGAGAGCGCAAGGGCCCCGGACAGGGCGATGGCGCCGAGGGCGCTGATACGCGAAACAGACACGAGTGTGTTCCCTCTCGATGGGACGGTCTTGGTGGCCGGGCGGGCGCTGCCGTCCGACGGTGAATGACGTTTCATCCACCGCGAAGGTAGGTCTGCAGGGTGTCCGTTCCCCCACGTCCGGTTAACTCCGGGTGAACGAGGGGCGACGTCTTGGGGCCGGCGGTCGCCTCGGGATGCGTGCGGGCACGCACCCGCCCACGATGGAGGGTTCGGGCGCGCCCGCAGGGGCACCGGCCGCGTCAGGTGTCGATGCGCTCGACGTCGACGACGCGGGCGTCCGCTCCGGCGCCGGCGACGTGGCACACGAGCACCTCGCCCTTGTGCATCGCCTTGGCGCCGGCTTCCGCGAGGTGCTGACGCATGAGGTCGGCGTCTGGGCTCGACGCGTCGACGGCGTCGGCGAGACGGGCGATGAGGGTCGGCAGCACCGGGCCGTGGCTGCACAGGGCGGCCGGAACCGCCTTGCGCAGCAGCGTGTCCAGCTGACGGCACGCGCCGGCCGGGTCGAGCTCGAACCCCTCCTCCGAGAGCGAGTCGCGGGTGCGCAGCCGCAGGCCGGCACGCGTCGCGTACGGCTCGACGGTCTCGACGCAGCGGGTGCTCGAGGAGCTGACGACGCGGCGCACCCCGTAGGCGCCGAGGACCGCCGCGACGTCGAGGGCCTGGGCCCGTCCGACGGCGTCGAGCGGGCGGTCGCGGTCGTCGGAGACCCACCGGCTCCGCGGTAGGGCCTTGGTGTGGCGCACGAGCGCGAGCGGCCAGGTCGCGAGCTGCGCGGCGCGGTCGAGGCGCACGAGGGCGAGCAGCTGGTCGCGGTCGCGGGCGTAGTCGAGGCGGCTGTGCGCGGTGGGCACGTCGACCCAGGCCACCTCGTCGATCTCGTGGAGCAGGTGCCCGTCGCCGCCGGTGACCTCGGCCGCCCAGTAGTGCACCTGCTTGGTCGCGGGCCCGCCCGTCGCGTCGAGCATCGCGTACTCGGCCGTCGGCAGCGAGGGCCCGAGGCGCACGACGAGCCCGGTCTCCTCGAAGGTCTCGCGCACCGCCGCGACGCACGGGTGCTCGCCCGGGTCGAGCTTGCCCTTGGCCCACGACCAGTCGTCGTACTTGGGCCGGTGCACGAGGGCGACCTCGACCTGACCGTCGACGCGGCGCCACGGCAGGGTGCCGGCGGCGGGGATCACGGAGGCCACCCGCGTCAGCCTGCCAGACGCGTCGGGCCCACGGGGGCAGGAACGGGACCGACCCGCGTGGAGGTCAGCGTCGCCGCGCCTTGCGTCGACGCTTGTCGTGCCGCTCGATGAGGGTCGCCTGGAGGTCGTCGAGGGGCTCGCCCTCCTCGTTCTGGTGGTGGCGCACCCAGCGGCCGTCGGACCCGAGGTCCCAGCGTGAGGTCGTCTCGGCGAACGCGAGGTCGATGAGGTCGGCGAGCTCGTTCAGGTGGCCCGGGTCGGTGATGCGCACGAGCGCCTCGACGCGCCGGTCGAGGTTGCGGTGCATCATGTCGGCGCTGCCGATGTACACCTGAGGGTCGCCGCCGTGGTCGAACCAGAAGACGCGCGAGTGCTCGAGGAACCGGCCGAGGATGGAGCGCACCCGGATCGTCTCCGACAGGCCCTCCACGCCGGGGCGCAGCGCGCAGATGCCGCGGACCCACACGTCGACCCGGACCCCGGCCATGCTCGCCCGGTAGAGCGCGTCGATGAGGGCCTCGTCGACCATGGCGTTGGCCTTGATGACGATGCGGCCCGGCCGGGCGTCGTCGCCGCGCGAGCGGTGGATCTCGACCTCCTGCTCGATGAGGTCGACGAGGCCGGAGCGCACCGTGCGCGGGGCGACGAGCAGGCGCTTGAACTTGCTGCGTGGCGCGAAGCCGGAGAGCAGGTTGAACAGGCGCGAGAGGTCCTCGCCGACCTGCGGGTCGGTGGTGAAGAGGCCGAAGTCCTCGTAGACGCGGGCCGTCTTCGGGTTGTAGTTGCCGGTGCCGATGTGGCAGTAGCGCACCAGCCCGTCGGACTCCTGGCGTACGACGAGGCACAGCTTGGCGTGGGTCTTGAGGCCGACGACGCCGTACACCACGTGGACGCCGGCCTCCTCCAGCTTGCGGGCCCAGGAGATGTTGTTGACCTCGTCGAAGCGGGCCTTGATCTCGACGACGGCCAGCACCTGCTTGCCGGCCTCGGCGGCGTCGATGAGGGCGTCGACGATGGGGGAGTCGCCGGAGGTGCGGTAGAGCGTCTGCTTGATCGCGAGGACCTTCGGGTCGTTCGCGGCCTGCTCGATGAACGCCTGCACCGACGTCGAGAACGAGTGGTACGGGTGCTGGACCAGGACGTCCTTCTGGCGCACCGCCGCGAGCAGGTCGATGGCCTTGGCGCTCTCGGTCGGGGCGAAGTCGGGGTGGGTGCGCGGGAAGAACTTCGGGAACTCGAGGTCGCTGCGGTCGATGTCGGCGATGGTGAACAGGCCCCGGAGGTCGAGCGGCGTCGGCAGCCGGTAGATCTCGCGGTCGCTGATCTGCAGCTCGCGGCTGAGCATGTCGAGGACCTTCGGGTCGATCTCGTCCTCGACCTCGAGGCGGATCGGCGGGCCGAACCGGCGACGCGTCAGCTCCTTCTCCAGCGCGGTCAGGAGGTTCTCGGCGTCGTCCTCCTCGACCTCGAGGTCCTCGTTGCGGGTGACGCGGAAGGAGAAGTGCTCCTGCACGAGCATCCCCGGGAAGAGCTGGTCGAGGTGGCTGGCGATGACGTCCTCGAGCGGCACGAACCGCTTGCGCTCCACGTCGGAGTCGATGTCTTCCTCGACGAGGATGAAGCGGGGCAGGCTCGGCGGCACCTTGACCCGGGCGAAGTGCTCCGAGCCGGTCTTCGGGTTCTGCAGCAGCACGGCGAGGTTGAGCGACAGGCCGGAGATGTACGGGAACGGGTGCGCGGGGTCGACGGCGAGCGGCGTCAGCACGGGGAAGACGCGGTCGGCGAAGAAGAAGTGCAGCGGCTCGCGCTCCGTGTCGTCGAGCTCGTCCCAGCGCACGATGGTGATGCCCTGCTCCTCGAGCTCGGGGCGGATCTCGTGCTGGAAGACGGCCGCGTGCTGGAGCATCAGCTCGTGGGCGAGGCGGGCGATGCGCTCGATGAGCTCGCGGGGCTCGATGCCGGCGGCGGTGCGCACGGCCAGACCGGTGGCGATGCGGCGCTTGAGACCGGCGACGCGGACCATGAAGTACTCGTCGAGGTTGTTGGCGAAGATCGCGAGGAAACGGGTCCGCTCGAGCAGCGGCACCGCCGGGTCCATCGCGAGCTGCAGCACGCGCTCGTTGAACTGCAGCCACGACAGCTCGCGCTCGAGGTAGCGGTCGGCGGGCAGCTCGTCCTGCGTCTCGTCGGGCGTGGGCACCCCGACGAAGCGTCCGTTGGCGGCCCGGGTGGGGATGCGCCGGGCGTGGACGGTGCTCGTGAACGAGCTGACCTCGGCACCCTCGACGAAGGCCTCCTGCCCCTCGCGAGCGGCCTCCGCGACCGGCTCGTGGCCGGGCTCGTCGGCTTGCTCACGGGCCTGCTCGCGGGCCTGCTCAGGGGTCTGCTCAGGGCTCTGCTCGGCGACGTCGGTCGGGGTGAGGCTGCCGGTGCTCATTGGTTCATCGTGGCACCGTTCGGCCACGCCCGGGTGAACTCGTCCCAGCCGTCGGGCACCTCACGCGTGCCGGGGCGCGGAACTCCCGCGGCCACCTCTCGCCGGGGCCGGGTGTCAGGGGCGCGCGAACTGCCGGTGCACCTCCACGTCGTCGAACCCGAGGCCCCGGTAGGTGCGCACGGCCGCGGTGTTCTCCTCGTCGACGTAGAGGACGACGCGTGACAGGCCGAGCGAGCGCAGGTGGTCCAGGCCCAGGACGGTGACGGCCCGGCCGAGTCCCTCACCCTGGTGCTCGGGCGACACCGCGACGACGTACACCTCGCCGACGTCGCCGTCCGGCGGGTCGACCTTGGTCCAGTGCGAGGCGACGAGCCGGTCGGGCTCGGCCGCCTCGACGACGAGCACCAGCCCGTCGGGGTCCCACCACGGCTCGGCCGTGCGCTGGTCGAGGTCGACGCGGGTCAGGGAGCCCTGCTCGGGGTGGTGCGCGAAGGCCGCCGCGTTGAGCGCGAGCCAGGCGTCCTCGTCACGCCCCGGCTCGAAGCGTCGCACGGCGTACCGCTCGGGCACGACCGCCGCGGGCCAGCGGGGCCCCTCGACGAGCGAGCGACCCATGACGTGCAGCGAGCGCACCGGGCGCAGGGCGCGCCTC
>JAEXXY010000512.1 GCA_023451855.1 Actinomycetes bacterium | reverse complement strand
GGCCTACGCCGCGCTCGGCGCCAGCGCCGGCGACATCGCCGCCACGATGCTCGCCGTGGCGCTGCTCGCCTCCGGTCTCGCCTCGACGCTCGTCGGGGTGCAGACCGGCGACGTCGTCATGCAGGGGTTCGGCCGACGACCCATCTCCCCGCTGCTGCGCCGCCTCCTCGCGGTCGTGCCGGCCCTCGTCATCCTCGGCCTCGGCGTCGAGCCGACCGACGCGCTCGTGTGGAGCCAGGTCGTCCTGTCGTTCGCCTTGCCCGGCACCCTCGTGCCACTGCTCGTCTTCACCCGCGACCGACGCCTCATGGGTGTCCTCGCCAACCACCGCGTCACGACCGCGGCGGCCACCCTCATCACCGCCGTCATCGTCGGCCTCTGCGCGTACCTCGTCGTCAGCGGCGCGTGACGCCCGAGGCCGCGTGCTCCCTCGAGGTGTGGGGTCAGCGGAGCCTCTCCCTCGCGCCGAGCGAGCACGGCGTCACTCCTGCCCCACGCGTCCCCCTACGCGTCCCCCAGGCGTCCCCCAGGCGTCGCGGACGGCCCGGCCCAGCAGGCGCTCGAGCGTGTGGGAGAGTGACCTCTGACCCGGCCCGACCGACGGAGGTGAGCATGGCGACCCGACTCGTGCCACCCGGTGTGCGCGAGCTGCCCGCGCTCACCGACCTGCGTCTCGAGGTGCGCGCCTTCCTCGCCGAGCAGGTGCGTGCCGGCGTCTTCGTGCCACACGTCGACACGTGGCTGACGCGCTGGGACCGCGAGTTCACCCGCGAGCTCGGACGCCGCGGCTGGCTCGGGATGGTCATCCCCACCGAGTACGGCGGCCAGGGTCGCACCTACCTCGAGCGGTTCGTCGTCACCGAGGAGCTGCTCGTCGTCGGTGCACCCGTCGCGGCCCACTGGATCGCCGAGCGGCAGATCGGCCCGTCGCTGCTGCGCTACGGCACCGAGGAGCAGAAGCGGGCCTTCCTGCCGAGGATCAGCAGCGGCGACGTCGTCTTCGGCATCGGCATGAGCGAGCCCGACTCCGGCTCGGACCTCGCCAGCGTCCGCACCCGCGCCGACAAGGTCCCGGGCGGCTGGCGCGTCACCGGCACGAAGGTGTGGACGTCCGGCGCCCACGAGGCGGACGCGTTCTTCGCCCTGTGCCGCACCGCGCCCCTCGACCCCGAGCACCGGCACGCCGGCCTGAGCCAGCTCATCGTCGACCTGCACGACCCCGACGTCCACATCCGCCCGATCCTGTCGATGGGCGGCGACCACCACTTCAACGAGGTGCACCTCGACGGCGTCTTCATCCCTGACGACCGCGTCCTCGGCGCGGTCGGCGACGGTTGGCGTCAGGTCAGCTCCGAGCTCGCCTACGAGCGCAGCGGCCCCGAGCGCGTCCTGTCCACCTTCCAGCTGCTCGCCACCGCGGCCCAGGCGATGGGCGACGGTGGGCTGCCGACCGACGCCGGTCTCGGCCGCCACGTCGCGCGCGTCGCCGGGCTGCACCACCTCTCGTTCTCGGTGTCGACGGCCCTCGAGGCCCACGAGCCGGCCGACGTGCCCGCCGCGCTCGTCAAGCTCCTCGGCACGACGACCGAGGGCGACATCGCCGACTTCGTCGACCTGCTGACGGCCACCGGCTGGGTCGAGGACGAGGAGCTCTACACGCTCCTGCACGCCGCGATCCTCCAACGCCCCGGCTTCACGCTGCGCGGCGGCACCAACGAGATCCTGCGCGGAGTCGTGGCCCGCGGGCTGGGGATGCGCTGATGTCCGACGCCACCGGGACCGACCGGCGCACCTCGGGATTCGCGCACCTGGCCACACCGTCCTCCGCCGATCCCGACGTCGTCGCGATGCTGACCGAGCTCTTCGACGACTACCGCTCCACGCGTCCGGCCCCGGGCGCCACCGTCGACCTCGACCACGATCTGTGGGCCCGCCTCGAGGACCTCGGCCTGACCCGCCTGACCGGCAGCGAGGCGTCCGGCGGCAGCGGAGCCGGCTGGCTGGAGGCGGCGGCGCTCCTCGGTCTCTCGGCTGCTGCGGGCGCCCCGGTGCCGGTGGCCGAGCACGACGTCCTCGGCGGCTGGCTGCTCGAGGCCGCGCAGCTGCCCAACGACGGCGGCATCCGCACCGTCTGCCGCCCCGACCCCTCCGGTGTCGCCCTCAACGTCACCTGGGCGCGCGACGCGTCGCGGATCGTGGCGCTGTGGGAGGACCGCGACGAGTGGCGGGTCTCCGACGTGCCACTCGACCGGGTCGGGCTCGAGGAGGGCCGCAACCTCGCGGGCGAGCCGAGCGACACGGTCGAGTTCGACCTGCTCGACCTCGAGGACGGCATCGTGGTGGCGCACGAGATCGGCGAGCAGTTCCACTACCGCGGTGCGCTCGCGCGGTCGGCCCAGGTGGTCGGGGCCATGGAGCGCGTCCTCGACGTCGTGCTCGCCCACGTGCGCGACCGCGTCCAGTTCGGCCGCCCGATCGGCCGCTTCCAGGCGGTGCAGCACCTCGTGTCCGACATCGCCGCCGAGACCGCGCTCGCTCGTGCCGCCACCGACGCCGCCGTGGCCCGCGCCGCCGCGTCGGACTGGCAGGACCGCGGCATGCTCTTCGCCGTCGGCGTCGCCAAGTCGTGCGTGGGCCATGGCGCGTCGGTGGTCGTGCGCAACGCGCACCAGGTGCTCGGCGCCATCGGCACCACCCTCGAGCACGAGCTGCACACCCTGACCAAACCGATCCTCGCGCGGCGCAGCGAGTACGGCTCGGTGCACGAGTGGGACGAGACGCTCACGACGCTCGCGACCTCGGCCGGTCGGGACCGGCTCTGGACCCTCGTCACGACCGGCCGCGCCAAGAGCGCCGCCCGTACAGACAGCTGAACCGCTCTGGTGCCGAAGGAGATCCGCCGATGACCGAGATCCGCTACGAGGTGTCCGAGGGAGTCGCCCTCATCACCCTCGACGCTCCGGGACGCCGCAACGCGCTGTCGGTCGAGATGTCCGTCGAGCTCGCCGATGCCGCCCGCACAGCCGAGGCCGACGCGTCGGTCGGCGCCGTCGTCATCACCGGCGGCGAGCACTTCTGTGCAGGCGCGGTGCGCAGCGTCCTCGCCGACACCGGCGCCGACCCCGTGGCCGACGACGCCTACCGCAACCTCGAGACCGTCTACGCGGCGTTCACGACCGTCGGCGGCATCGGGGTCCCGACGGTGGCGGCGGTGCGCGGCGCGGCAGTGGGCGCGGGGCTCAACCTCGCCCTCGCGACCGACCTGCGCATCGTGTCGCGCACGGCGCGGCTGCTGCCCGGCTTCGCCCAGATCGGCATCCACCCCGGCGGGGGACACTTCACCCTGCTCAACCGGGTCGCGGGCCGTGAGGCCGCCGCGGCCCTGGGCCTCTTCGGCGCCGAGGTGGACGGGCAGCGGGCCGTCGACCTCGGCCTGGCCTGGGCCGCCCACGAC
>JAEXXY010000511.1 GCA_023451855.1 Actinomycetes bacterium | reverse complement strand
CGGCCCTGCTGGCCTCGTCCGAACGGCTCGAGCTCACGGCCCGTAGCCACCTCCTGCCCTCGGTCCGCGAAGCCCTCGAGGCGCTCGCCGACGAGGTTCGCTCCGACCGTGCGGAGCTCGCGCGCGTCATGCAGGCTCTCGGCGTGCCACCGAGCCGCGTGCAGCGCCTCGTGACGGTCGCCGGCGAGCGCCTCGGCCGGCTCAAGCCGAACGACTCCTGGTCCCGACGGACACCGCTGACGGACGTCGTCGAGCTGGAGGCCCTGGCCCTCGCCGCCCTCGGCACGCTGCGCCTCTGGCAGACCCTGCTGACCTGGCAGTCGCTCGAAGGCGTAGGCCCTCTCAGCGCCTGGCTCGACGACCTGGACCTCGACGCGCTCGCGTCGCGGGCGCGCCGACGCGTGGACACGCTCGAGCGGCTCCACGCCGAGAGCGTGCGCTCACTCATCCACGGACGCGTGGACCTCGACGGTCACGAGGGCGGGTAGGGCGCTGTCGCAAGCGTCTTCGCGAGGTGGGCCGCGTTGGCCGCCAGCGTCGCCGTCGTGCTCGCCACGGTGTCGGGTGTCGAACCGAGGTCCTTGTAGTCGGTGCCGTGCATGGCCTCGCCGTTCCAGTACGTCACCCCACCGGCCGGGATGGTGAACCCGACGTCGTTGAGCGACTGGAACAGCACAGCGCTGATGTGATGCGCACCGTCCTCGTTGCCGACGACGACGCCGACGGCCACCTTGCCGTACGTGCGGAGGCGACCCTCCTCGTCCTTCTCCGACAGCTCGGCGTCGAGACGCTCCAGGACGCGTTGGCACACGCTGCTGTGCTGGCCGAGCCACGTCGGGGTCGCGAGCACGAGGATGTCGCTGGCCATGATCGTCTCCCGGATCCCCGGCCACTCGTCGCCGTCGCCCATGTCGAGCTCGACGCCGGGGCGCACGTCGTGGTCGACGACGCGCACGACCGAGCCCGTGACGTCGTGCCGGGCCAGCTCGTCGAGGACCTGCTGGGCGAGCAGCTCGGTGCTCGACTCGGCAGGAGACGGGTTGAGCGTGCAGTTGAGGGCGGTCGCGCGCAGCGGCATCCGGGCTCCTTGGGGTCGGGTCGTGCGTGACCCCTACCCGTCGTGGGAGACCCCAGTCGTCCGGTGAGGCCTCAGAACACCGCCCCACCACCGGTGACGCCGAGCACCGTGCCCGAGACGTAGCTCGCGTCGCTCGGGGACGCGAGGAAGACGTAGGCCGGCGCCACCTCGGCGGGCTGACCGGCCCTGCCGAGCGGCGTCTGCGCGCCGAAGGTCTCGATGGTGTCCGCCTCTCGGGTCGCCGGCTGCAACGGTGTCCAGATCGGGCCCGGGGCCACGGCGTTGACCCGGATGCCCCGAGGACCGAGCGACGCGGCGAGGTTGACGGTGAGGTTGTTGAGGGCGGCCTTCGTCGCCGCGTAGTCGAGCAGGCTCGGTGAGGGGTCGTAGGCCTGGATCGAGGTCGTGTTGATGATGCTCGAGCCCGGCCCCAGGTGCGGCAACGCCGCCTGGCACAGCCAGAGCACCGCCTCGAGGTTGGTGCCGAGGACCCGGTGGACGTTGTCGGGCTGGAGTCCCTCGAGTCCCGGGGCCCCCTTGTCCCAGTGGAACCCGGCGTTGTTGACGAGGATGTCGAGACCGCCCAGGTCGCGGACCGTGTCGGCGACGACCTGCAGGCAGGTCTGACGCTGGGTCAGGTCGCCGGGCAGCAGGACGCCGTTGCGTCCCTCCCTGCGCACCCACTCCAGGGTGTCCTCGGCGTCGGACTGCTCCGCTACCAGGTAGCTGATGGCGACGTCGGCGCCCTCGCGGGCGAAGGCGATCGCGACAGCGCGTCCGATGCCGGAGTCGCCCCCCGTGACGAGCGCGCGCATCCCCGTGAGCCGTCCGTGCCCGACGTACGTCGTCTCCCCGTGGTCGGGCACCGGCTGCATCCGGCTCGTCAGCCCGGGCGGGTCCTGCTGCTGGGGCGGGAAGCCGCCGCTCTCGTCGTCGCGCACCATGGCCGCGGCGCGCTGTGCGATCTCGGACGTCATGAGTTCCTCCTGCTGCTCGGGTCGTGCTCGGCTGTTCCAGGCCGCCGAACCGACCCCCTCGCCGACGTGCTCTCGAACCGCAACTACCCGTGACAGCGCTGCGCAAACGGAACGCAGGAGCCCCGGGCTTCGCATTCCGGCTTTTCCGCGGTCGCACGAGGTGGGATGGTCGAGGAAGACCCGAGCGGTCCAATCACGTGCCGACTCTTGTCGTTGCCAACGACGGAGGACCGGCATGACCGTTTCCACCCGTACGCCCACCCACGCCCCCACCACCGCCCAGAGCGCTGGGGCGCCGAAACGGACCCGCAGCGAGCTGCAGAGCGACTCCACGCGTGTCCACGCCGAGCGTGACGCCCGCACAGACGCGCTCTTCGCCGAGCTGCAGCGCGTCGAGGACGTCGACAGCGCCGACGCCCGCCGGGTCGTCGACCAGATCTTCGCCCTGCACGTCGACCTGTGCGACGGGCTCGCCCGTCGCTACTGCAACCGCGGCATCGAGCGCGACGACCTGCTCCAGGTGGCGCGTCTGGCCCTGCTCAAGGCGATCCACCGCTACCGCCCGCGCGTCGGCGCCTCGTTCGCCGGCTTCGCCGTGCCGACGGTCTCCGGCGAGCTCAAGCGCCACTTCCGCGACCACGGGTGGATGGTGCGCCCCTCGCGCCGGGTCCAGGAGCTGCGCATGACGCTGCGGCAGAAGCGTGAGGTCGTCACCCACGAGCTGGGCCGCACGCCGACCCGCGACGAGCTCGCCGATGCCCTCGGCGTCGACGCTGTCGCGATGGGCGAGGCGGAGGGCTCCGACTCGAGCTTCCGGCCGCTGTCGATCGACCTGCCGACCACGGCCGGTGAGCAGAACCACGTGGCCGACGCCGTCTGCGAGGACGATCCCGACCTCGAGCGACTCTGCGACCACGTCGACCTGGGCCGCGCCCTGGAGACGCTGCCGCCCCGGACCCGCCAGGTGCTGCACCTGCGCTTCGTGGAGGAGCGCACCCAGCGCGAGATCGCGAACGAGCTGGGCGCCACCCAGATGCAGGTGTCGCGGCTCCTCGGCCGCACGTTCAGGCAGCTGCGCGCCGAGCTCGGCGAGCCGGAGCCCCTCGCGGGCTGACGGCGTCCAGACGTGTCCCCGGAGCCCCAGGGGGGCGTCCTGCCGGGCTCCGGGGACACTTTCGCTGGGGTCCGGAGGATCACCTGCCGGCGGTGGATCCGGAGCGACGTGGACGGGCAGGCGCGTCACGTGGAGGCAACCCGTCCGGGGTCGGCGTCGGGCCGCCCGATGCGAGCACCTCGTCCGCGACGTCACCGATGCGGCGGCGGCTGCTGCGCGCCGTCGCGCGCAGCAGCTCGAACGCGTCGGGCTGGGTCATCGCGCCTCGTGCCATGAGGAAGCCGACCGCGCGCTCGATGGGGGCGCGGTACTCGAGCGCGTACGTCAGCTGGGCCGCGAGCTCGCCGGCACGCTCGGCGGCCACGGAGGCACGCATCAGGTGCTCGGCCACCTCGGCGAAACGGACCAGCGCACCCACGACGTCGTCGCCCCACGCGACCGGCACGTCCCGATAGACGTTCAGCGTGCCGACCGGGCCCCCGCCGAGATAGATCGGAACCCCCAGAACCGCTCTCATCCGGCTGTCGGACAGCACCTTCACCAGGTGGGGCCACCGGCCGTCGTCGGCGAGGTCGTGGACCGCGACGGGCCCCTGCCTTACGTAGGCGTCGATGCACGGGCCCTCGGAGGTCTGCAGCTGCGCGGTCTCGAGACGGCGGCCGACCTCGTCGGTGGCCACGACGTAACGCAGCTCGCCCGACTCGTCCGCGAGCATGATGCCCGTGCCGTCCACCCGGAAGAGGTCGTCGCACGCCTCTGCGATGCTGCGCAGGGAGGGCTGGAGCAGGGCGTCCCCGTCGGCGTCCCCGAGCGCGGACAGCCGGGCGGCGAGCGCCTCGGGGTCGACGGGCGCGCTCTGTCGTCCGGACGCCGGGGTCGATCCGGTCTCGCGGCTGGTCTCGCGGTCGGTCTCGGGCTCGGTCTGGGACGTCATGGGAGCCTCGCTCACTGATGGGTACCCGTGAACGCTACCCGGCGCGGGACGGACCAGACACCTTCACCCGACGTCGTCGCCCGGGAGGAGCCCGGTGCGGATGACCGCCTCGGCGACGTCGCGCAGCTTGCGGTTGTGGTTCTGGCTGACGGTGACGAGCAGGTCGAACGCGTCGTCGTAAACGAGGTGCCGCAGGGCCATGAGGATGCCGACGGCGGCACTGATCGTCCGGTTGGTCTCGAGCGCGACGCGCAGGTTGTCACGTTCGAGGCGGAGCGCCACGGCACGATGCGCGAGCAGCGCCAGAGGCTGCAGGGGTTGGTCGCCGTGCAACTGTCGTACGAGCTCGTCCAGCTCGGACACGGGAGGATCCGTTGGGGCGACGTCGGCGCCGTCTCGCTCGTCGGTGGCCAACGCGTCGACGAGGCGTCCGAGGGCCTCCACGGCCTCCGGCGTCAGGGACGCGCCCACTCGCGCCGTACTCGTCGGGCCGTTCGGGTGCCCGCCCGCTGCGCCGTCGACGGGGGGCACCGACCGGGCCGAGGGCACGGACCCCGGCGTGACCGAGAGCTCGTCGGGGGTCATGCCCGCTCCTCCCCCGGAAGCCGACCGGTGCCGAGCAGGTGCTCGGCGACGTCGGCGACCTTGCGGCGTCGGTTGCGCGCTGTCGACCGGAGCAGGTTGAACGCGTCCGGCTGTGAGAGCCCGTCGCGGCCCATGAGGTAGCCCACGCCACGCTCGATGGGCGCGCGGTAGTCGAGGGCGTAGGACAGCTGGCTGGCCAGCTCGCCCGCGTGGTCGGCGGCGACCGCGGCCGACATCATCGTCTCGGCGACCTCCGCGAACTTCTCGAGGGCCACGAGCTGGGCGTGGTCCCAGTGGCCGGGCCGCGCCCGGTAGAGGTTGAGGCTGCCCACGCAGACACCCGCGAGGTGGACTGGCACCGCGAGCACCGCGGCCACCCCGAGCCCCTCGAGCCGACGACCGAGATCGGGCCAGCGCGCATCAGAGGTGACGTCGGTGGTGTCCACGGCGAGGTCGTGGGTGAAGGTGTCGATGCAGGGGCCCTGACCGGTCTCGATCTGCGCCTGCTCGAGCAGCGTGCCCGGGCCGTCCGAGGCGGCGGTGTAGTGCAGGTCGCCGTCGTCGTCGGTGAGCATGAGGCCGCTGCCGTCGACGTCGAAGAGCTGGTCGCACGCCTCGATGACGCGCCGGAGCGAGGGCCGCAGCGCGCCCGGGTCGCCGCGCTGGTCGAGGCGGCGCAGGCTGGCGGCGAGGGCCGCGGGGTTGACGCCGTTGCTCACCGCAGACCCACCGGCTGGGCGTGGGCGCTCATCCTCGGGCCGACCGCACGTCGAGGCTCCGTGGGGCACCGAGGGCGCGCATGGGCATGTGTGTCTCCGATCCGGGGCACCACGCAGACACGTGGAGCGGGACCGCGGACACAAGGCGGTCGGGCAGAACTGGCTGGGCGCGTGGTGGGTGCGCCCGGGCTCGAACCTAGACGATGGCCGACGAGCGAGGCAAACGAGTGCCGTCTGACGTCACCACGTGTCGCGCTCTCGGGCAATCCACGCACTCGCAACGACTCCGGGCCGGCGAGAAGGCGGTACGGTCGAAGGGATGGCGTGGGGTCAGACCGCGGCCCGCCCCATCCCCTCCCTCGAGGGATCCCCACGGCCACACCGGCCGCAGCGAATGGACCCAGCCATGGACTCCGTGGTCTTCGACAGCACCGACCTCGATCGCATCGAGACCTTCCTCAGCAGCGCGTACGCCCCGATGCGCATCGGCAGCACCACCCCGTCACCGCACGCCCACATCGACCGCGTCGAGGGCCCGGCCGACCTGAGCGTGGACCATCTCGACCTCGGCTTCGAGATGCTCTACGACGTCAACGCCCTCGGCAAGATCTGCCTGTGCAGCATCGCCTCTGGCACCGTCGAGGACCATCGCGTCGCCGGCTCGCGGCACGCCACCTCGTTCGGCCCGGGCGAGGTGTTCAGCTTCTCACCCCCCGACCGCCCCTATCGCGGCCGCATCAACCGGGCCCGGTACAGCATCACGATGTTCGACCCCGCTCTCCTCGGCGAGGTCGCCGGCAGCCACGGGGACGATGCCCCTCCGGTGCGACTGCTCGACCACCGCCCCGTGACGAAGCGCCGCGGCGAGGCCATGCGGTCGGCCATCGACGACGCGGCCCGAACCCTGTCGGCGCAGGACGTCACGCCGCTCGCCCGAGATGCCGCGGCCCGCGACCTGGCCGCCACCGTCCTGCAGACCTTCCCGACCACCGCCGATCAGGGCCCCACCAGGGGCGACCGGGACGATGCCATGGCGTCGGTGGCCCTGTCGCGCGCTCTCGACCTCGTCGAGGCGCGGGTCGACGAGCCCCTGACGCTGCCCGAGCTCGCGGCCGCCGCCGGCGTGACCCCGCGGGCCCTCCAGCAGGCCTTCCGTCGGCACCTCGAGACCACCCCGTCGGAGTACGTGCGCCAGGTACGGCTCGACCGAGCCCACGACGACCTCGCCGCCGGCGAGCGTGACGACGGCACCACCGTCACCGACGTCGCCCTGCGGTGGGGCTTCTACCACCAGGGCCGCTTTGCGGCCGCGTACCGCCGGAGGTTCGGCGAGGCCCCGCACGTGACGCTGCGGGCCGGACGCCGTCGACCGCAGCACTGACGGAGCCGTCCCACCGCGACGCATCCGGCCCGTGCGTGGGGACCCTTGCGGCAGTGACGTGTGGGCGCAACGCCTTGGTTCTCCGCGGCAACCCTCTCCACGCTCCCCTTTGCGGAGTGGTGAATCAGTGACCGCGGTGCGGGGTAAGCCGTCAGGGGCGGCGTCGTCCTGGTTCAGAAGCGCAGTCGGGGCGGCGTCGTTCCCTGCTGCGCCACGCACCCGCCCGGACGCGCGTCGGCGACACCTCCCCGGGGTAAGGGGTGCTCGACCGCAGGGGGCCGCCGACCTCCCGCACCGACGATGGAGGAACACCGTGGCCCCGACCGCGACCGCGCAGCATGCCCTCGAAGGGCGACGCGGCCCCCGGCCCGACGACGGGCCCGCGGGCGCCGTCGGAGACCACGCCGATCCGTTGGCCCCAGCCATCCACGGCTCGACCCTCGGTGCAACGGCTGCCCGGCTGCGCCTCGCCGCTCGTGACCGGGCTGGCGACCCCGCGTTCGGGCTCGAGCTCGGATCGCTTGAGCCCGAGGCGTTCCCGCTACCCGGATCGGGGGCAACCGCCACGCTGTGGGAGGCGCTCGCCAACGTCGCGGCGGGCGACCTCACGGTGGCGCGGGCTCTCGAGCCCCACCTCGACGCCACGGCCATCCTCGCCGAAGCGGCCGCGGCGGGCCTCCACGTACCTCGCGTCCGCGACGGCGAGACGTGGGGAGTGTTCGCGGCCGAGGCCCCGGGCGTCCGGCTCGCCGCGGTGTCCTCCCCGTCGGGAGAGGCCGGTTCGGCCCGGCTGAGCGGGACCAAGCCGTGGTGCTCGCTGGCTGGCACGCTGAGCCACGCGCTCGTGACCGCGTGGTGCGACGACGAGCACCGACGCCTCTACGCCGTGGACCTGCGCACCGGCGCGACCC
>JAEXXY010000486.1 GCA_023451855.1 Actinomycetes bacterium | reverse complement strand
GCGGTGCGGCGTCGGGCCGGTCGGGCCGTTCGGCTCCGGCGGGTCGGGGTGGCGCTGGTCATGGCGGGCACAGACTAACCCGCCCCGGTGCTCCGGGGCGGGTCGTCGGTGGGTGTGGCGCGGACGCGTCGGGACGCGTCCGGTGGACGTGTCGGGACGCGTCCGGTGGACGTGTCAGCGGCCGTGCGACAGGGCGCGGCGCAGGTCCTGGTTCAGCTGGTTGATGACGTCCATCGGGATCTCCTTCGGGCACGCCGAGGCGCACTCGCCGATGTTGGTGCAGCCGCCGAAGCCCTCGGCGTCGTGCTGGCTCACCATGTCGACCACACGCGCGTCGCGCTCCGGCTGGCCCTGCGGCAGCTCGCCGAGGTGGGTGATCTTGGCGCCCATGAAGAGCATCCCCGACGCGTTGGGGCACGCGGCGACGCAGGCGCCGCAGCCGATGCAGGCCGCCGCCATGAAGGAGCGGTCCGCGGCCGGCTTGGGCACCGGCACCGAGTGGGCCTCCGGGGCCGAGCCGGTGTTGACGCTGATGAAGCCGCCGGCCTGGATGATCCGGTCGAAGGCGCCACGGTCGACGACGAGGTCCTTGATGACCGGGAACGCGTCGGCGCGCCACGGTTCGACCGTGATGACGTCGCCGTCGGAGAAGCTGCGCATGTGCAGCTGGCACGTCGTCGTCACCTCGGGGCCGTGCGCCTTGCCCGAGATCATCAGGCCGCACATGCCGCAGATGCCCTCGCGACAGTCGGAGTCGAAGGCGATCGGCTCCTCGCCGCGGGCGTTGAGCTGCTCGTTGAGCACGTCGAGCATCTCGAGGAAGGACATGTCGGGGGAGATGTCGCTGACCGGGTAGGTCACCATCTCGCCCTTGGACGTCGGACCGGCCTGGCGCCAGATCTTCAGGGTCAGGTTCATGCCGCTCACTTGTAGCTCCGCTGCTTCATCTCGACGAACTCGTACACGAGGTCTTCCTTGTGCAGGACCGGCGACCCGCCGTCGCCACCGAACTCCCACGCGGCGACGTAGGCGAACTCGTCGTCGTGGCGCAGGGCCTCGCCGTCCTCGGTCTGGGACTCGGCGCGGAAGTGGCCGCCGCAGGACTCGCGGCGGTGGAGGGCGTCGATGCACATCAGCTCGCCGAGCTCGAGGAAGTCGGCGACGCGGCCGGCCTTCTCGAGGCTCTGGTTGAGCGTGTCGGCGGCGCCGAGCACCTTGACGTTGCGCCAGAACTCGTCACGGAGCGCGCGGATGAGGCCGATGGCCTTGAGCAGGCCCTCCTCGGTGCGCTCCATGCCGCAGTACTCCCACATGATGTTGCCGAGCTCCTTGTGGAAGGAGTCGACGCTGCGCTCGCCGTTGATCGACAGGAACTTGGCGACGCGGGCATCGACCGACGCCTTGGCCTCGGCGACCTGCGGGTTGGACTCCTCGAGCTTCTCGAAGGGGCCCTTGGCCAGGTAGTCGCGGATGGTGTTCGGCAGGACGAAGTAGCCGTCGGCCAGCCCCTGCATCAGCGCGGACGCGCCGAGGCGGTTGGCGCCGTGGTCGGAGAAGTTCGCCTCACCGGTGACGAAGAGCCCGGGGATGCTCGACTGGAGGTCGTAGTCGACCCAGAGGCCGCCCATCGTGTAGTGCACCGCGGGGTAGATGCGCATCGGCACCTCGTACGGGTTCTCGCCCGTTATCCGCAGGTACATGTCGAAGAGGTTGCCGTACTTCTCCCGGACCGTGGCCTCGCCCATGCGCTTGATGGCGTCGGCGAAGTCGAGGTAGACGCCGCGGCGGAAGTCGCCGACCATCGGGCCGACGCCGCGGCCCTCGTCGCAGACGTTCTTGGCCTGGCGGCTGGCGATGTCGCGGGGGACGAGGTTGCCGAAGGACGGGTAGATCCGCTCGAGGTAGTAGGCGCGGTCCTCCTCGGGGATCTGCCGCGGGTCCTTGTCGCAGTCCTCCTTCTTCTTCGGCACCCAGATGCGACCGTCGTTGCGCAGCGACTCCGACATCAGCGTCAGCTTGCTCTGGTGGTCGCCGGAGACGGGGATGCACGTCGGGTGGATCTGCGTGTAGCAGGGGTTCGCGAAGTGCGCACCCTTGCGGTGCGCGCGCCACGTCGCGGTGACGTTGCTGCCCATCGCGTTGGTCGACAGGAAGAAGACGTTGCCGTAACCGCCGGAGGCGAGCACGACGGCGTCGGCCAGGTGGGTCTCGACCTCGCCGGTGACGAGGTCGCGGGCGATGATGCCGCGCGCCTTGCCGTCGACGATGACGACCTCGAGCATCTCGTGGCGGCTGAACATCTCGACCGTGCCGGCCGCGACCTGGCGCTCGAGTGCCTGATAGGCGCCGATGAGCAGCTGCTGGCCCGTCTGGCCGCGGGCGTAGAAGGTGCGCGACACCTGGACGCCACCGAAGGAGCGGTTGTCGAGCAGGCCGCCGTACTCGCGGGCGAACGGGACGCCCTGTGCGACGCACTGGTCGATGATGTTGGCGCTGACCTCGGCGAGGCGGTAGACGTTCGACTCGCGCGAGCGGTAGTCGCCGCCCTTGACGGTGTCGTAGAAGAGGCGGAAGACGGAGTCGCCGTCCTCCTTGTAGTTCTTCGCCGCGTTGATGCCGCCCTGGGCCGCGATCGAGTGCGCACGGCGCGGGGAGTCCTGGTAGCAGAAGGACTTGACGTTGTAGCCGGCCTCGCCGAGCGTCGCGGCGGCCGCGCCACCGGCGAGGCCGGTGCCGACGATGATGACCGAGAGCTTGCGGCGGTTGGCCGGGTTGACGAGCGCGGCCTCGAACTTGCGCTTGTTCCAGCGGCCCTCGATGGGGCCGGCCGGGGCCTTGGTGTCGGTGAGGGGGGCGCCCTCGGTGTAGAGGCCGTGGGCTACGCCCGGGGCGACGGGCGCCTCGGCGGGGGCGGCGGGCGCCTCGGTGGGGGCGGTCGTGGTGGCCGTCGTGTCGGTCATGGATCAGTTCCCCTTGACGATTCCGAACAGGATGGCGAGCGGCGGCAGCGCGAACCCGACGGCCGTGACGAGGGCGATGACCGTCGCGGTGGCCTTGGCGGTGCGGCGGGCCCGGGCCGTGGAGGCCCAGCCGAGCGTCTGCGTGGCGCTCCACACGCCGTGCCACAGGTGCATCCCGAGGGCGACGAGGGCGAGCAGGTAGATGAGGACGACCCACCACACCTGGAAGCTCGAGATGACGAGCTGCCCGGCGCTGTCACCGGACACCGCGTCCGGGCCGACGTTGAACTTGAGGATCGTGAACTGAAGCAGGTGCCACACGAGGAAGAGCAGCAGGGCGATGCCGCCCCAGCGCATCATCTTGCTCTTGACGGTCGCGCGGGCGGCTTCCTTGGCGACGTAGCGGGTCGTCCGCGCACCGTTGGCCCGGCTCCACAGGTGGAAGGCGGCGTAGGCGTGGGCGAGGAGCGCGACGACGAGCAGGGCACGGAAGAGCCAGAGGAACCCGCCGAAGGGCAGGATCGGCGTCAGCAGGGTGCGCAGGTGGAGCGCGTACTCGTCGAACGCCTCGACACCGCCGAAGATCTTGAGGTTCCCGTACATGTGCAGGAGCACGTAGAAGACGAAGAGCGCGCCCGACACGGCCATGAGGAACTTCATGAACACCGTGGTGCGGCGAGCCGACGCAGGTCTCTGGGATCCCGTCGCTGGGAGAGTGTTGGTGGCCACTCGCGCACCCTACCGCCGCAGATTCCGTGCTCCGACGCCGTACCCCCGGGTAGCGCGCACTGTGACCATTCCAACAGCCCTGAGGTCACGGACCGGCCACGAACCCTCGACGCGTCCGGCCCGGCGTCGCAGCACGTGTCAGGCCGCGACGCGTCGGGCGGCGCGCTGCGCGGCGGTGTCCGTCGCCGTCGCGTAGTGCTCGACGAGGCGGTCGACGACGGAGGACCACGAGCGTCCGCCGACGCGCTCGTGCGCCCGGCGCCCGAGCGCATCGGCGTGGACGGGGTCACCCAGCACCCGTTCGACGTGGGTCCGCAGCGAGCCTGGTGTCTCGGGGTCGAAGAGGTGACCGTCGACGCCGTCGGTGACGATGTCGACCGGGCCACCGGCGCGGGGCGCGACGACGGGCAGACCCGTGGCACCGGCCTCCTGGAGCGTCTGGCCGAAGGTCTCGGAGGTGCCGGTGTGCACGAAGACGTCGAGGGCGGCGTAGGCGCGGGCGAGGTCGTCGCCGTGCCGCTCGCCGAGGAACGCCGGCGGGAGCGGGGCGTGCGGTCGGCCGTCGGCCGTGCGGGCCACGGCCTCGCCGAGCACCTCGCTCAGCGACTCGCGTGAGGGGCCGTCCCCGACGAGGACGAGCCGCGTGCCCGGCAGGTCGGTGAGCTCGGCGAGCCGCTCGACCTCCTTCTCCGGAGCGAGCCGCCCGACGTAGCCGACGAGCCGTTCGCCGCCGGGGGCCAGCTCGCGTCGCAGGGCTCGTGTCAGGGCATCCAGACGCCATGCGGGATTGTGCAGCGACGCGTCGACTCCGCGCCCCCACAAGGCAGTTCGCTCGATGCCGTGGGCCTCGAGGTCGGCGAGCGACGCGCTCGAGGGTGCGAGGGTCAGGTCGGCCGACGCGTGGACGCGGCGGATCCAGCGCCACGTCGTCGCGGCCGCCGCGGCACCGGCCGGGCCCGGCGTGTGCCGGCGCACGTAGGCGGCCATGTCGGTCTGGTAGACCGCGACGGTCGGCAGGGCGAGGCGTCGGGCCGCCGTGAGCCCGGCGGCACCCACCGCGAAAGGGCTTGCGACGTGGACGACGTCGGGCGCGAAACCACGCAGCACCCGCTCGACCTCGCGCGTCGGCAGGCCGACGTCGAAGCTGCGCACCGGCACCGAGGCGACCCGGTGCACGCGGGCTCCGTGGAACACCTCGGGGCCGCCGTCCCGGCACCGTGGGGCGACGACCCGGACGTCGTGGCCACGGTCGGCCAGCTGTTCGACGACCCGGCAGACGCTCGTCGTGACCCCGTTGACCTGCGGCAGGAACGACTCCGTGACGATGGCGACGCGCACGGGACCACCGTGGCCGGGCCGACCCGGCAGCCGGGCGACACTGCGGGGTGGGTCGGGTGACGGCTCGGTGACGACCTCGTGCCGGGCGGCGACCCGGGGCGGCCGCCTAGGGTGGCGGCATGGTGCTCCACGACGCGGCAGCCGCGCTCGACTGGCTCATGGACAAGTCCCTCGTGCTCGGCTACACCCGCATCGGCCCGGCCGTGCGTCGCGCCTGGTGGCCCGAGGACCCCGTGCCGGGGGCGCTCGTGGGCAGGCACGTGCTCGTCACCGGCGCCAGCGGCGGTCTCGGCCTCGCCACGGCCCGTGGCCTGCTCCGCCTCGGTGCCGTCGTGCACGTCACGGGTCGCGACGAGCAGCGCCTCGACGACGCCCGACGCCGGCTCGAGGCCGACGTGCCCGGGGCGCAGGTCGAGCCGGCCGTGGCCGACGTCAGCGACCTCGCCGCCACGGCCGCCTTCGCCCGCGATCTTGCAGCGCGCGTCCCGCGCCTGCACGCCGTCGTCCACAACGCCGGCGTCATGCCGCAGAGACGCACCACCACGCCGGAGGGACACGAGCTGTCGCTCGCCACCCACGTCCTCGGCCCGCACGTGCTGACCTACGGGCTGCGCGACGCCCTCGCCGGCGGGCGCGTCGTCGTCGTGACCTCGGGCGGGGCGTACGGCCAGCGCCTCGACGCCGACGACCCGGAGTGGAACGAGAGCGCGTCGGGCGGCTACTCGGGGGTCACGGCCTACGCGCGCACCAAGCGGATGCAGCTGGTCCTCACCGAGCTGTGGGCCCGCGACCTCGCGGCTGCCGACATCCGGGTCAATGCGATGCACCCGGGGTGGGCCGACACCCCGGGCGTCACCGACTCGCTGCCCCGGTTCGCCGCGCTGACCGGTCCACTGCTTCGCGACGCCGACTCGGGCGCCGACACCGCGGTCTGGCTCACGGCCACCGCAGACGCCACCGGTACCGGTGGTTTCTGGCACGACCGGCGGCGCCGGCCGACGCACTACGCACCCGTCGGCGTCGAGTCAGGCGACGACGTGGACCGGTTCTGGCGGTTCGTCCGCGACGAGACCGGCGTGCCCGGCCCTACGGCTTGACCCAGCAGGTCCAGCGCACGACGCGCAGGTAGCCGAGCCGCTCGTACACCGGCTGGCCGTCGTCGCTGGCGATGAGGGCGGCCGGCTGCTGCGGCCAGGCGGTCGTCGCGGCCCACGTCGCTGCGGCTCCGGCGCCGCGTCCGCGGGCCGAGCCGAGGACGGCGACGTTCTCCACGACGGTGAGCCCGGCGGCCGAGTGGGCGGCAGAGGTGGCCACCGGCTCGCCGTCGGCGTACCCGACGAAGACGCGCGTCGTGTCGCCGACGACGTCGGTCCGGTAGAAGTCGCCAGGTGGCAGGCCGGCCATGTCGGGCATCGGATAGCCCTCGACGAGAACGCGTTCCGCGGTGACGAGCGCGTCGTGGTCGACGGCCTCGCGCACCTCGATGGTTGTCCGCGGCGGCTCGGTGACGGTCGAGGTCGGCCGCAGCATGAACGGTGGGTGGCCGACGAGCCCGAGGCCGTAGGGGGCGAGATCGGGCGTCGGGAACGGGCTGACGACGATGGCGGACGCGTCAGGCCCGTACGCCGCGACGACCTCCGCCGCCACGGCTCCCCAGTCCTCCGGTGGCCGCGTCACGATGGCCCAGTTGAGCAGTGCCGACGCGCCACCCCCGAAGCCGGCGCAGAAGGCGTCGGCCTCGACGAACCGGCCGCGCGACGCCGTCGTCAGCGCGCGCGCCCACGACACGTGAGCGTCGATGCCCTGGCGCACGAGGGAGTCGGCGGGGTCGAGGTCGCGCTCCCATCCGGTCGTCAGGTACTCGCCCTGTCCGGGCAGCATCGAGGTCATGCCACCACTGTCGCGCCGCGTGACGCCCCGAGTGGCCGGTTCGTGCAGAACCTGGCCGCTCGGGAAGGGCGCCGGGTCAGGTGAGGTCGGTGCGCCCGCGCGCCGTGAGCTCCTCGACGATCCTCTTGACGTCCTGGGCCCGCCCGGGGCGCGTGATGAGAAGGGCGTCCTGGGTGTCGACGACGACGAGGTCCTCGACACCGATGAGGGCCACGAGCCGGCCCCCGGTGGCGACTGTCGCCGTCGAGTCGATGCTGAGGATGTCGTCGCCCGGGCCGATCGCCGTGATCCCCGGCAGGTCGCTCGACGAGGTGACCAGCTGGGTCAGCGCGGCGAAGTCGCCGACGTCGTCCCAGCCCAGGGC
>JAEXXY010000477.1 GCA_023451855.1 Actinomycetes bacterium | reverse complement strand
CCGTAGCCGGTTTCCGGCGCCCGCGGCAGCGGGCCGGCCGCCACGTGACGGTGCGCACCACGACCCGCCGAACGACCCGCTGCACGATCCCGCTGTGCGACCCGCGTCGGGCCGGGGGTCCCGCGTCCGCGTCGGTCCGGTGTCCTAGGGTCAGGGAGGTGGCGCGCACCGACCGACCGACCCGGCCGACGACCGCTCGACGGGCCCTGCCCTCGCTCCGCGCGAGCACCCGCCGGGCCATGCGACCGAGCGGTCCGCCGACCGACGAGATCCCCGTCTGGACCAGTCCCGACGGGGTCGACCGCGAGACCTCGCTGGCCGTCATCGACCTCGCGATGCGTGCGGGTGTCGCGATGCTGTCCACCGGGGCGGCGGCGGCCGACGTCACGGCGACGGTGCTCATGCTGACCAGGGCCTATGGCCTGTCCGCCGTGCACGTCGACGTCACGTACACCTCGGTCTCGGTCTCCTACCACCGCGGGCCGCACGCCGACCCGATCACCGTGCTGCGCATCGTCCGCTTCCGCGTCCAGGACTACACGCGCCTCGAACGGCTGCGCGACCTCATCGTCGGCCTCGTCCAGGACCCTGTCACCGTCGACGAGGCCCGGGTGCGCTTCGACGCCGTCATCACCGCGCCGCACCCGTACCGGCGCTGGCTGGTCACGGTCGCAGGCGGGGTGCTCGCGGCGGGCGCGGCCGGCCTGCTCGGCGCCAACTGGCTCATCATCCTGACGAGCTTCGTCACCGCGACCCTCGTCGGTCGCGTCATCACCTGGCTCACCGGCGCCGGGGTCTCGGCCTTCTTCGCCCAGTGCGTCGGTGCGGCCATCCCGACCGCCGTCGCCACCCTCGTCGTCGTCGCGGGCTCCCTCGGCGTGAGCGTCGCCGAACGGGTCTCGCCCTCGCTCGTCGTCGCCTCCGGCATCGTGCTGCTCCTGTCCGGACTGTCGATCGTCGGAGCCGCCGAGGACGCGCTCGAGGGGTACTACGTCACCGCCGGGGCGCGCGCCTTCGAGGTCATCGTGCTCTCCCTCGGCATCGCCGTCGGAATCTCGGTCGTCCTGGCCGTCGGCGCGCGCCTCGACTACCCGATCGCCATCACGTCGCAGACCCAGCTCATCGGCAACCTCACGATCCAGGTGGTCTGCGCGGCGATCATCTCGGCGGCGTTCGCGGTGTCGTCGTTCGCGAGCGGGCGTGCGGTCGTCGTGGCCGCGCTCGCCGGCGCGCTCGGCTGGCTCGCGCTGGCCGGGGCCGAGGGGCTCGACTTCGGCGCGGTGGCAGCCTCGGCCATCGCCGCCCTGCTCACCGGTTTCGTGGCACGGCTCGTGTCGCGGCGGCTCGGCGTCTCGGCGCTGGCCGTCACCACGGCCGCCATCGTGCCGCTGCTGCCCGGACGGATGGCCTACGAGGGCATCTCGGCCATCGTCACCGACCCCGACGGCAACGGTCTCGCCACCGGGATCCCGACCCTGCTGCAGGCCTTCGGCCTCGGTCTGGGCCTGGCTGCAGGCGTGTCGCTCGGTACGTACTTCGCCGGGCTGCTCGATGCCAAGAAGCAGGGCGTGCGGCCGCGGCCGGCCGCCGGGGCCACACTGCCCGCCGACCCCGACCGCGACGCCTCCGGCAGCACGGCGCCGGTCCTGTCCGACACCGGGGAGCTGTCGGCCGTCCTCGACGAGGCCGCCGCCAGCGGCGACGCGTCCGCGTCCGGGGTGTCGGTGACGCTCGGAGCCACCCCGGCATCGGCATCGGGGACAGCAGCGCCGGGCGGCGCGGAGACGACGCCGTAGCGGCCGCGCCGGTGAGCGATCCCACGGCGTGAGCAAGCCCACGGCGTCCTTCGGTGTCCCGACGCGTGGGGCTCGGGCAGTCTGGGGACCGTTGGCGTCGGTGTCTGGCAGATGGAGGAGCGAGCGATGCAGTTCGGGCGCAGCTACGAACAGTTCGAGGTCGGTGCCGTGTACAAGCACTGGCCCGGCAAGACGGTCACCGAGTACGACGACCACCTCTTCTGCCTGCTGACGATGAACCACCACCCGCTGCACCTCGACACCCACTACGCCGGCGAGACGACGCAGTTCGGGCAGAACGTCGTCGTCGGCAACTACGTGTACTCGATCCTGCTGGGCATGTCGGTGGCCGACGTCTCGGGCAAGGCGATCGCCAACCTCGAGATCGAGTCGCTGCGCCACGTCGCGCCGACCTTCCACGGCGACACGCTCTACGGCGAGACCCGCGTCCTCGACAAGTGGGAGTCGACCTCGAAGGACGACCGAGGCGTCGTCCACGTCGAGACCATCGGCTACAAGCAGGACGGCACGGTCGTGTGCATCTTCCGACGCAAGGTCATGGTGCCGAAGCAGAGCTACCTCGACGCCCGCGGCGGCGAGCAGCCGGGCCGGCCGACCCCGGTGCCCGACCGAAACTGGCCCGGCCCCGACCCCGCCTCCCAGGCCTGACCCCAGTCGCGTCCCCCTACGCTGGGCCCGTGAGCACGGTCAGGGGAGGGGCGCCGGTCATCGACCTGCACGCCCACTCGACGGTCAGCGACGGCACCGAGACGCCGTCGCAGCTGCTGGCCTCCGCCTCCGCCGCAGGCATCGACGTGCTCGCCGTCACCGACCACGACACGGTCGGCGGCTGGGACGAGGCGGTCGCCGCGGCGGCGGAGCACGGCGTGGGGCTCGTGCGCGGCATCGAGGTGTCGTGCACGTGGCGGTACGCCTCGGTGCACCTGCTCGGGTACCTCACCGACCCGCACGACGCCGACCTCATGGGGGCCCTGGCCCGCGCGCGAGAGAGCCGGGCGACGCGCCTGCAGCGGATGGTCGCCAAGATGGCCGCCGACGGCATCCCGGTGACCTACGAGCAGGTGCTCGCGCAGGTGGCCCCGGGCGCGACGCCGGGGCGTCCGCACATCGCCGACGCCCTCATCGCCGGCGGTGTCATCGCGCACCGCGACGAGGCGTTCCGCGAGTGGCTCACCGACGACTCGCCGTACTACGTCGGGCACTGGTCGCCCGACCCGATCCAGGCCGTCGAGCTGGTCCGGGCCGCGGGCGGGTCCCCGGTGGTGGCGCACCCGTTCACCCGCACCCGAAGCGGCGGCCTGACCGACGACCTGCTCGAGCGGATGGCCGACGCCGGGCTCGTGGGCCTCGAGGCTTTCCACCGCGACCACGGGCCCGAGGAGGTCGCCCGCGCCACGGCGCTCGCGGACCGGCTCGGGCTCGTCGTCACCGGCTCGAGCGACTACCACGGCAGCGGCAAGCTGAACCGCCTCGGCGAGAACACGACGAGCCCCGAGGCGCTCGCAGTCATCGAGGCGCGCAGCAGCGGCGTCACGCAGGTGCTGCGCCCGTGACCTCGTTCGACGACCGTCCGTCCCAGGAGTGCGCGTCTCCTCGACAGGTCCGCGACGCGTCGTGCGCTCCCGGGGGAAGCGCGCACCTCTGACGCGAACGTCCGAGCCACCAGCGCTGCCCGCGTCGGGGGCTGCCGTCGTCACGCCGCCCCCGCGCCCGCGCCGCCGGCGTACTCCACGGGCCGGCCCGTCCCCTGCGCTGAAAGCGGCCCCTGCCGCAAGCCGGCCCGTGGAGTAACTCTGCTAGTTGTAGTACGGTCTGGCGTGGGAGGCAAGGCACGTCGCCCTGGCGACGCTGACGAGCCCGGCCCGACGCCGCGAGGCCGGCCGGGCAAGGAGGCACCGATGACGCACACGACAGTGTGGGTGCTCGGCGGATACCAGAGCGACTTTGCGCGCAACCTCAGCCGGGAGGGGAGGTCCGTCGCCGATCTCACGTCAGAGATCGTCGGCGGAACCCTCTCCGCCGCCCGGGTGCCGCCCGCCGACGTCGAGGTCGTCCACGTCGGCAACGCCTTCAGTCAGCTCTTCACCGGCCAGGGCCACCTCGGTGCCATGCCTGCCACCGTGGAGCCCGGCCTCTGGGGTCGGCCGGCCACCCGCCACGAGGCCGCCTGCGCCTCGGGCGGCGCATCGGTCCTCGCGGCCATGGCCGACCTCGAGTCCGGCCGCTACGACTGCGCGCTCGTCGTCGGCGTCGAGCTGGAGAAGACCGTGCCGGGCGACGAGGCCGCCCGCCACCTCGCGGCGGCCGCCTGGGTCGGCCACGACGGCGGGGGCGCGACGTTCATGTGGCCCCACGTCTTCAGCGCCGTCGCCGACGAGTACGACCGCCGCTACGGCCTCGACGAGGAGCACCTGCGCGCCATCGCCGCCCTCAACCTCGCGGCCGCCCGCCGCAACCCGAACGCGCAGACCCGCGCCTGGGACGTCCCCGACCTCACCGACGCGTCGGTCGCCGCCGACG
>JAEXXY010000451.1 GCA_023451855.1 Actinomycetes bacterium | reverse complement strand
GTGATACCGAAGGCTCTCCTCCCACACCCGCGACAGTTCCGCTGCTATGGAGTCGGCCTGGTCGCTCCGTCCTCTCGCGCGACCAGTGATCAGCCACTCGGCGCCATCGGAACGACGAACCACCATGTCCTGCCAAAGGTCGGGGCGCTCGTCGGCGTCTGAAGGGTCGCCGAGGTAAGCGCAGAAGTCGATCTCCATGCCGAGCAGGTTGTCGCCGTCGCTGGCAGGCCCCGAGGCGCAAATCTCGCGCCGTACCTGGTCGAACTCCTCCGCGCTGATCATGCCCTCATAGTCGCTCACACGATGGGCTCGTAAACCACAACGCGCGCACGGCGGCGTGATCGGGTGTTCGTCCCGCGAGCGGCAGGAGCGTCCTCAGCAGGAACTATGGGTGAGGAGAAGGTCCTGCCGGGCGGCTCGTGATCAAAACTCTCCCGTGTCCGTCACTCCCGCGTCCGCGACGCTGAAACTGTTGGTCCATCGCTCCAAGTACATGCCGTCGACCCGTTCAAGGCCGGCGAGCCCATCGGCATGCATGACCTCCGCCGCCGCCGACTCTAGGTCCTGGACGCGATGCTTTGCGTCCTTCTTGGACTCTTCGGGCCATGCCCGCCGATACGCCTGTCGACCAGCCCGCAAAACCTTCTTCTCATCGGTCACGCGAAAGTCCCAGCGACCGGTCAAGGACAGCACATCGCCAGACTCGGACTCCTCGTCGTCCTCCTCCTCGAAGTCGTCAGCATCAGAGTCGAGTGCGAGTGGGAATGAGCCGCACCAGTCGAACTCAGACTCGTTGTAGGCGCCCGCCGCGTCCCTAAGACGCATCACGGACTCCAGGTAGGCGCTCAGTTCGCTCTCGTGGCCGGACCGCGCAAGGCTCAGTTGCACATGTTCCTGCAGTGCCTCGATGAGGGCTTCGGCATTGCGTGCGTAGGACTGCTTGGCGTCCATGGTCCACTGTGTCTCGACCAGATCTTCGTCCACGTCGGCGAGGCTATACGTCTACAGAGGTGGCGGCGTGGCAACGTCCTCGTTCGGCACGAACGAGCGGCGGCATGACCGGAGAAGGCCGCGCTGGGCTCGTCTCAGTCCTCATCCTTACGCAGGCGCGCGTATGGGCGTGGTCTACCGCTTTGAGGAGCCCCACACCGGCGGGTAGAGGACGTCCATGAAGGACCCCCAACGACGTCCCTCGCGTCGGGCTTCCACGTATGCCCGCCAGTTGCGTCCAACGGCTCGGTTCAGAAACAGGCCGTAAGCCGCGCCAATGAAGAAAACCACAGCTAGGACCGCGTCAGTACTCGTCGAGCCTCCGGCATCAAAGAAGGCGAACGCAACAGCAGAACCCAGGAAGAACAGGGCCATCGCGACCGTGACGGCGCGATAGGCCAAAACGAAGAGGCGCCGCCCCGTGAGCCCGTCCCTCCACGTCGCTACCTGGCCCTGTGATGTCCCCGCATCGGAAGGGCCGCCGTCTGTCACCCGGTGATGATGGCACGACACGGGTGCCACATCCGGTCATCGGCATGAGGGTGAAACCTCGACCGCGCGACACGCGGCGTGTTTCTTCGTGGTTCGGCGCCCTGGGCGGGGATGGTGGGGAGTGCGGACACACCCACACAAAAGACCTGAACTGACAAAAACTGCGGGCTTGATGCCCTGGGGGTCGGCTCCCCACCCCGGCCAGAGGCCATCCACACGAATAGCCGCTCACACACACGACACGCATCTTCTGGTCCGCCATCTTCCTCGTGATCTCTTGACGTGACCTGGCGTGTGCGCGGCTCCCCGCGACGCCGGCATCTTTTCGATCGTTTCTGGGCCGCCCTTTCGGACCGGGTGTGCCGTGCAGCGGGAGCCGCAGTACCTGCACGGCACACCCACCCGGACCGCTAGGGAAGGGGGTGGCCGGTCATGACCCGGGAAACACGAGACCGCGTCTGGGACGCCGTCCCCCTCCGCGCGACAGAGCAGGCTGGTGAGGGCCACCCGCTTGACCTGGACCACCTCGACGCGGCGACCGAGGCGCAGGTCCTGGCCCGGTTGCTGTCGCGTGACTTCGACGCCTGGTCCGAGGCCGCGTCCCGGGTCGGACACTGCGCCAGGCCGATCCGGCTCCACGGCTCCTCCCAGACCATCGACGCTGCCACGGGTGAGGTGCTCTCGAGCTTCTCCTCGGCCGACAGCCCGCTCGGGGTCCTGCACGTCCGCTGCGGGAACCGCCGCGCGGCCGAGTGCCCGTCCTGCTCACGGCTGTATGCCGCCGACACGTTCCACCTGATCCGGGCCGGGGTCGTCGGCGGCAAGGGAGTCCCCGAGCAGGTGGGCGAGAACCCAATGGTGTTCGCCACCTTGACCGCGCCCTCGTTCGGGCTGGTTCACGGCACCCGGGGCGGCCGCACGTGCCGGCCCTTCACACCCAAGGGCCAGGACCAAACGTGTGAGCATGGACGGTCGACGGCGTGCCACATCCGGCACGCCGACGGGGACCGGCTGCTCGGGCAGCCGCTCTGCCAGGACTGCTACGACTACGAGAGCCACCTCGTCTGGCAGTGGTGGGCACCCGAGCTGTGGCGCCGGTTCACCATCGATCTGCGTCGCGCCCTCGCCAAGACTCTCGGCGTCCCCGAG
>JAEXXY010000410.1 GCA_023451855.1 Actinomycetes bacterium | reverse complement strand
GGCCGAGCCCAAGGCCGAGCCCAAGGCCGAGCCCAAGGCCGAGCCCAAGGCCGAGCCCAAGGCCGAGCTCGCCGCCGAGGCTCCCAAGCCGCGCGACATCCCCGCCGTCAAGGAGACCGGCCCGGTCAACGAGGACGAGGTCATCCCGCTGCGCGGCGCGGCCGCGCGCGTCGTGGCCAACATGGAGGCCTCCCTGACGGTCCCGACCGCCACGAGCGTGCGCGCCGTGCCGGCCAAGCTGCTCATCGACAACCGCGTCGTCATCAACAACCACCTGGCCCGCTCGCGCGGCGGCAAGGTCAGCTTCACCCACCTCATCGGCTTCGCCATGGTCAAGGCCATCGCCCTCATGCCGGAGATGAACAACGGCTTCACCGAGGTGAACGGCAAGCCCGCCCTCGTGCGTCCGGCCCACGTCAACTTCGGTCTCGCCATCGACCTCGCCAAGGACGACGGCAGCCGCACCCTCGTCGTGCCCTCGATCAAGTCCGCCGAGGAGATGGACTTCGTCCACTTCTGGACCGCCTACGAGGACCTCGTCCGCAAGGCCCGCGGCAACAAGCTGACCGTCGAGGACTTCCAGGGCACGACGATCTCGCTGACCAACCCCGGCGGCATCGGCACCGTGCACTCCGTGCCGCGCCTCATGAAGGGGCAGGGCGCCATCATCGGCGTCGGTGCCCTGGACTACCCGGCCGAGTGGCAGGGCGCGAGCAACGAGACGCTCAACAAGAACGCCGTGAGCAAGATCCTCACGCTCACCTCGACCTACGACCACCGGATCATCCAGGGGGCCCAGAGCGGCGAGTTCCTCCGGATCATCCACGAGCTGCTGCTCGGCAAGAACGCGTTCTACGACGAGATCTTCGAGTCGCTGCGCATCCCCTACGAGCCGGTCCGCTGGATCCAGGACATCGACTCCTCGCACGACGACGACATCAACAAGGTCGCGCGCGTCCAGGAGCTCATCCACGCCTACCGCGTGCGCGGCCACCTCATGGCCGACACCGACCCGCTCGAGTACAAGCAGCGTCGCCACCACGACCTCGACGTCACGACGCACGGCCTGACGCTGTGGGACCTCGACCGGACGTTCGCCACGGGCGGGTTCGGCGGAGCGCCCTTCCTCAAGCTGCGCAAGATCCTCGGCATCCTGCGCGACTCGTACTGCCGCACCGTCGGCATCGAGTACATGCACATCCAGGACCCCGAGCAGCGCAAGTGGATCCAGGACAAGGTCGAGCGGCCGTACGAGAAGGCCAACCGCGACGAGCAGATGCGGATCATGCGCCGCCTCAACGCCGCCGAGGCCTTCGAGACGTTCCTGCAGACCAAGTTCGTCGGCCAGAAGCGCTTCTCCCTCGAGGGTGGTGAGTCGGCCATCGCCCTGCTCGACCGCATCCTGTGCCGGGCTGCGGCCGAGAAGCTCGACGAGGTCTGCATCGGCATGCCGCACCGTGGGCGCCTCAACGTGCTGGCCAACATCGCCGGCAAGTCCTACGGGCAGATCTTCCGTGAGTTCGAGGGCACCCAGGACCCCAAGTCGGTCCAGGGCTCCGGCGACGTCAAGTACCACCTCGGCACCGAGGGCGAGTTCGTCGCGGAGGACGGCAGCAAGACGAAGGTCTACCTCGCCGCCAATCCCAGCCACCTCGAGGCCGTCAACCCGGTCCTCGAGGGCATCGTCCGCGCCAAGCAGGACCGCCTCAACCTCGCCGGCGAGGCCTTCCCCGTCCTGCCCGTGCTCATGCACGGCGACGCCGCGTTCGCCGGCCAGGGCGTCGTGGCCGAGACACTCAACCTCAGCCAGCTGCGCGGGTACCGCACCGGCGGCACGATCCACGTCGTCATCAACAACCAGGTCGGCTTCACGACCTCGCCGAGCAGCTCGCGGTCCTCGGTCTACTCGACCGACGTCGCGCGCATGATCCAGGCGCCGATCTTCCACGTCAACGGCGACGACCCGGAGGCGTGCGTCCGGGTCGCCGAGCTCGCCTACGACTTCCGCCAGGAGTTCAACAAGGACGTCGTCATCGACCTGGTCTGCTACCGGCGTCGCGGCCACAACGAGGGCGACGACCCGTCGATGACCCAGCCCCTGATGTACAACCTCATCGAGGCCAAGCGATCGGTGCGCAAGCTCTACACCGAGTCGCTCATCGGCCGCGGCGACATCAGCGTCGAGGACGCCGAGGCCGCGCTGCGCGACTACCAGCAGCAGCTCGAGCGCGTCTTCGTCGAGACGCGCGAGGCCAAGAAGAGCGCCGCCGCGGCGGCCGTGCCGGGCCAGGTCGACGCCGACAGCGACGCCCCCGACAACGCCGGTCTCGAGCGTCCCACCGCCCAGGTGCAGGACGACGCGCGGCCGGTGCGCTCGGCCACGGACACCGGAGTCGCGGCCGCCGAGCTCGTCCACATCGGCGAAACCTTCGCCAACCCGCCGCAGGGCTTCACGATCCACCCGAAGCTCAAGCAGCTCATGGACAAGCGCGCCCAGATGGTCCACCAGGGCGGCATCGACTGGCCGATGGCCGAGCTGCTCGCCTTCGGCACCCTGCTCAAGGAGGGCACGCCCATCCGCCTCGCCGGCCAGGACAGCCGGCGCGGCACGTTCGTCCAGCGCCACGCGGTGCTCATCGACAAGAACTCCGGGGAGGAGTGGACGCCGCTGCTCTACCTCGGTGAGGGCCAGGCCCGCTTCTGGGTCTACGACTCGCTGCTGTCGGAGTACGCCGCGATGGGCTTCGAGTACGGCTACTCCGTCGAGCGCCCGGATGCCCTCGTGCTCTGGGAGGCCCAGTTCGGCGACTTCGGCAACGGCGCCCAGACCATCGTCGATGAGTTCATCTCCAGCTCGGAGCAGAAGTGGAGCCAGCGCAGCTCGGTCGTGCTGCTGCTCCCCCACGGCTACGAGGGCCAGGGGCCGGACCACAGCTCGGCGCGCATCGAGCGCTACCTGCAGCTGTGCGCCGAGAACAACATGACGGTCGCCTACCCCTCGACCGCGGCGAGCTACTTCCACCTGCTGCGCCGCCAGGCCTACAACCGCCCGCGCACCCCGCTCATCGTCTTCACCCCGAAGTCGATGCTGCGCAGCAAGGCGGCGGCCAGCGACGTAGAGGCCTTCACGACCGGCGGCTTCCGCCCGGTGCTGCCCGACCACGAGGGCGTCACCGACCAGGTCACCCGCGTGCTCCTCGCCTCGGGCAAGATCGTCCACGAGCTCGACGCCGAGCGCGCCAAGCGTGGCGACCGCTCGACGGCCATCATCCGCGTCGAGCAGCTCTACCCGATCCCGGTCAAGGAGATCGCCGAGGCCGTCTCGGCCTACCCGGGCGCCGAGCTCGTGTGGGTCCAGGACGAGCCGCGCAACCAGGGTGCCTGGCCGATGATGGCGCAGTGGCTGCACGAGGACCTCTGCGAGGTCGGCGAGCAGCGTCCGCTGAGCGTCGTGGCCCGCAAGGCCGCCGCGTCGCCCGCGACGGGCTCCTCGAAGAAGCACGCCATCGAGCAGGCCGAGCTGCTGGCGAAGGCGTTCGACCGCTGAGCCGACGCGCCCTGGCCCGTCCTGACCTGCGGGCAGGACGCGGCACCCGTGTTCCCGAGAAGGGCCCCCGCCGACCGTGGCGGGGGCCCTTCCGGCGTTCTCGGCCCGCCTCCGCCGGGCGGTGGGGCGGACGCGATAACCTCCCCACGTGTACTTCACCGACCGGGGCATCGAGGAGCTGGCGGCCCGTCGCGGCGAGGAGGAGGTCACCCTCGAGTGGCTGGCCGAGCAGCTGCGCGTCTTCGTCGACCTCAACCCCGAGTTCGAGGTGCCGGTCGAGCGCCTGGCCACCTGGCTCGCCCGGCTGGACGACGACGAGGACTGATCCGTGACCGACAGCAGCGACAGCGACACGCGCGACCCGTACGGCGTGGGCCCTGCCTACCCCTCGTCGCACACCCAGTTCACCGACTCGACACCGACGCGGTACCCGGCCGAGGGACCCGAGCCGGTCGAGGCTCCCCCGGTCGAGGAGCCGATGCCGTACTACACGCCGAGCGCCGAGCTCAGCGTCTCCGAGGGCGTGCGCGACGTCGGCATGGTCTTCGTCGGCGCGTCGCAGACGGCCGGCTACGGCGATCCCAAGGGGCTGGGCTGGGTCGGGCGCGTCGTCGCGCGCACGCAACACCCCGACCTCGACCTCACGGCCTACAACCTCGGCGTCCGGGGCAACACCTCCGGTGACGTCGTGGCCCGCTGGGGCGCCGAGTGCCACCCGCGCTGGAAGGGCCGCAGCGAGCGTCGTCTCGTGCTGTCGGTCGGCACCAACGACGTGCTGTCGGGCATGACGATGGCCCGCTCACGACTCAACCTCGCCAACATCCTCGACGAGGCCACCAACGCCGGCATCGGCGTCTTCGTCGTGGGCCTGTCCCCGACGCTCGACACCGAGCTCAACCGGCGCCTCGAGGCTCTCGCCGAGGCCCAGGCCGACGTCTGCGCACGCCGTGGCATCACCTACGTCGACTGCTTCCGCCCGCTGGTCACCCACGACCAGTGGATGGCCGACCTCGCGGCGAGCCCCGACCGCGCCCACCCCGGCCAGGCCGGCTACGGCCTCATCGCCTGGCTCGTGCTGCACAACGGCTGGAACGACTGGCTCTCGCTCAGCTGACCGGGAGCGGGTTCAGGAGCGGGTGGCTCCTGGGACGGAGTGCCCACTCGATGCAAGGGGTGCGGTGGTGGCGCACGTGCGTCGCGTGGTCAATGTTCGCCCTGCGCATCCCGGTCGTCCTGCTCGTCCGGCTCGTCCGGCTCGTCCTGCTCGTCAGGGCTCCCGGTGTCGCGACGCATCGGGGTGGCGAGCGCGGCCCCGATGCTGACGAGCGCCACGGCGGCGACGCCGAGCGCGACCGGCGTGCGACCGGCGTCGTGCAGCGACCACGCGACGGGAAGCAGCAGGACGTTCCACAGGAGCGTCGGTGTCCGCGGCCAGTCCCGGCCGCGGAACCAGCCGCGGGCGAGCAGTCCGAGGCCGACGCCGAAGACGAGGATGAGCAGCCCCGAAGTGACGGCCGTGGTCACGGTCGAGGTGGCACCCGTGGCGATCTCGTAGGCGAAGAAGCCGGCAAAGCCGACGACGACGAGCGCCTCGAGGAGCGTCAGCGCTCCCGCCAGGCGCGGTGGCGCACCCGGCGTGTCGGGGCTCGCCGGAGTCGGGGCTGGCGACGGATCGGTGGCACTCACCGCCGCAGCGTACCGAGCCGTCGGTCACAGCCCGGGCGCCGGTCTGGAACTGGAAGGCATCTGCCGATAAGATCAATCCTTGGTGTGATCTGCGCCCGCGGCGTTGAACACGGACATGGATGTTGGTCACACTGGTTCACGGCCTCGACGCGTACGGAACATCTTCGTGCGCGTCGTCGTTGGTCAGGGGGGTCACCCCCCTGGGACCACCCGCCGAGACCAGGCTCCGACAATGACGATGGCGCCCGAGACCTGCAGCAGGACGGCACCCCGTTCCCGGCTGCCGCAACCAACCTGAAGGAGCAAGATCCGCATGGACTGGCGCGACCGCGCTGCCTGCCTGGATGCCGACCCCGAGCTGTTCTTCCCGATCGGGAACACGGGCCCGGCCATCCTGCAGATCGAGGAGGCCAAGGCCGTGTGCCGGACCTGCCCCGTCATCGACACGTGCCTCAAGTGGGCGCTCGAGACCGGCCAGGACGCCGGCGTCTGGGGCGGGCTCTCCGAGGACGAGCGCCGTGCGCTCAAGCGTCGCAACGCGCGCGCCCGTCGGGCGGGCTGAGGCCGGGCACATCCAGCACCCACCCCTCACGCACACCACCCAAGCGAGCCCGGTGACCGTCACGGTCGCCGGGCTTTCCGCTGCCCGGACGCCGCGCCGCCCGCGATAGTCGGGCCATGCGTCAGGTGATCGGGCGCAGCCTCGCGGTGAACCGGGCCCGGGTGCCGTGCGGCGACACCGGCTCCCACGTGATCCGGCCCTGCAGGTCGGCGATGAGCGACTGGACGATCTGGGTGCCCAGGCCCGATCCCGGACGACGGTCCGGGTCGATGCCCTTGCCGTCGTCCTCGACCGACACGACGACCATCGGCTGGCCGCGGTCGTCGGACTGCCGGTCCACGTGCACGCGCACCACTCCCCCGGCATCGCCGAGGCCGTGCTCGATGGCATTCTGGACCAGCTCGCTCAGGACCATGGCGAGCGACGTGGCGTCCTCGGCGCGCAGCCGCCCGAACGATCCTTCGGTGACGGCACGCACCGGGGCGCCGTTGGAGGCCACCTCGACGACGGCGTTGAGGCCACGCTGGGAGATGGCGTCGAAGTCGACGGTCTCGTCGAAGCCCTGGCTCAGCTGGTCGTGGACCATGGCGATGGTGCCGACGCGTCGCTCGGCCTCCTCGAGCGCGACCCGCGCCTCGCCCTCGGGCACACGCCGGGCCTGCAGGCGCAGCAGGGCCGCGACGGACTGGAGGTTGTTCTTGACGCGGTGGTGGATCTCGCGGATCGTCGCGTCCTTGGTCATGAGCTCGCGCTCGCGCCGCCGCAGCTCGCCCACGTCGCGCATCAGGACGATGGCCCCGAAGCGCTGACCCGCCTCGGTCAGCGGGATGGCCCGCATCGACACGGTCGTGCCACCGGCAACGACCTCGGTGCGCCATGGCTGGCGGCCGGTGACGACGAGCGGCAGGCCCTCGTCGACGGGGAAGGACTCGCGGACGTTGTCGGTGACGATCTGGGCCAGGCTCGCCCCGACGACCTCACCGAGGTGCCCGAGCCGGTGCAGTGCCGACACCGCGTTCGGGCTCGCGTACGTGACGACGCCGTCGACGTCGAGCCGGATGACGCCGTCGCCGACGCGCGGGGCCCCGCGGCGCAGGCCGGTCGGGGCGCTGCCGTGCGGGAACTCCCCACCGGTGATCATCCGGCACAGGGCGTCGGCCGTGGCCAGGTAGGTCAGCTCGAGGCGGCTCGGGGTGCGGGTCGTCCAGAGGTTGGTGTGCCGGGTCATGACGCCGACGACGTGGCCACCGCGCACCACGGGGATGTACTCCTCACGGACCGACTGGTCGGGGCCCTGCTCGTGGGGCACGACCACTTGGCGCACACGCAGGATGCGCTGCTCGGCCGCGGCCTCGTCGAGCAGGTCACGGGTGCGGCCCGGGTCGGCGACCCGCCCGACCTGGTCGTCGACGAAGACGAGCTGGCCCGTGGTGGGGCGCACGTGCGCGACCGCCTCCCAGCGGTCGCCGACCGAGCGGACCCAGAGGACGAGGTCGGCGAAGGAGAGGTCGGCGACGAGCTGCCAGTCGCCGACGAGCAGCTGGAGCCACTCGATGTCGTGGTCCGGAAGTTCGGTGCGTCCGCGCAGGAGCTCGCTCAGGGTCGCCACGTCACGAGCCTAGTGAGCGACTGAGCGGCGGCGTCCAGTGGTCTCGGGGCCTCGCCCTCGCCCCCTCCCGAACTGCGAGCGCCCCGTCGCGCCTGTCCGGGGACAGGGGCGACGGGGCGCTGGGTCGACGACGGCTCGGTCAGCCGCGGGACCTCGCGGCGGTGGTGCGAGCCGCGGCCTTCGTCGCCGACGTCGCCGCTGCCTTCTTCGCCGGCGCCTTCTTCTTCGTGACGGCGTTCGCAGCAGCCTTCGTGGCGGCCTTCCTGGCGGACTTCGTGGCGGCCTTCGTGGCGGCCTTGGTCGCCGTCGCCGACACCGTCTTCGCCGTCTTCTTCGCGCCCTTCTTCGCGGCTTTCCGCGCACCGTCCCTCGTGGGGGCCTTGGAGCCGTTCGTCGAGGGGGGCGGAGCGGACTCCTTCGGCGCAGTGGACGCCGTGTCGACGGCCTTCCTGGCGGCCTTCCTGACGGCCTGCTTCGCGGCCTGCTTCGCGGCCGGGGCCGGCAGCGCCGACGGCTTGGCCGGCTGCGGCGTGGACGACGCCGCCGGACGCGTCACGGTCCGCAGCGTCCGCAGCGCCACCGACAGCGCGGCGATGCCGGCGTGGCTCATCCGCTCGATGCCGCCGAGGGCCTGGCGGGCCCGGCCGAGGGCGTCGGCGTTGAGCTCGGACCACGCCTCGAGCCGCGAGGCGGCGCCGGCGGACCGGTCGCTGACCTCGAGGATCGAGCGCGTCAGGCTCTCGAGCACGGCGTAGAGGTCATCGCGCATGGCTCCCCGGGCGAGGGCGTCCCAACGGTCCTCGCGCGGCAGGGCGGTGACCCGCGTCAGCATCGCGTCGATGCTGAAGGTCTCCGAGGCGAGGAAGTAGACGCCGACGACGCTCTCGAGCGGCTCGCCGGTGTCCTCGGCCACCTCGATGCAGTCGAGGAGCGAGTACGCGTCGAGCAGCGAGGCCGCCGACAGCGCGAGCTCCTCGGGCACGCCCTTGCCCTGCAGGTCACGGGCGCGCCGCAGGAGGCGAGTGCGCTCGCTGCCCTGGAGCACGTCGATCATCCGGCCCGCGTAGGCCTCGACGCCGGGCCGGAACCGGGCCACCTCGGCCGCGATGTCGAGCTCGGCCGGCCGCGCGGTGAGGAACCAGCGCACGGCCCGGTCGATGAGGCGGCGGAACTCGAGGTAGAGCGCCGTCTGCGCGGCCGTCGACACCTGGTTGTCGGTGGCCTCGACGCGGCGCACGAAACCTGCGAGGTCGAACACCTCGCGACACACGACGTAGGCG
>JAEXXY010000400.1 GCA_023451855.1 Actinomycetes bacterium | reverse complement strand
GGGTCGAGCAGCAGCTTGCTCGGGTTGCAGCGGTGCCCGTTCTCGGGGTCGTAGGGCCCGTGCACGCGGAAGCCGTAACGCTGTCCCGGCTGCGTGTAGGGCACGTAGCCGTGCCACACGAAGCCGTCGACCTCGGGCAGGTCGAGGCACGTCTCGGTCAGGTCGTCAGCGATGAGGCACAGCTGTACGCGCTCGGCGACCTCCGAGAAGACGGCGAAGTTGACTCCCGCTCCGTCGTAGGTGGCCCCGAGGGGGTAGGGCTTGCCGGGCCAGATCTCCATGGGTCTTCTTCCGTCGTCGTGGACGCGGCCGTCGGCCACGCCGCCACCGCTGTGGCTCGGGCGGACGACGCCGGCCACCCCGGGCCCATCGTGGTGCCCGGCGGGGTGCCGCGCAACCACCGCTCCCCTGACGGTCGGGGGCCGACGCGCCGGGGCAGCGACGGCTACTGCGCGCGTCCCTGCTTCCAGTACCCCATGAAGGCCACCTGGTGACGCGGCAGGCCCGCCTCGCCCAAGAGGAGGCGTCGACAGGCCTTGACCGTGTCCGAGTCGCCGGCCACCCAGGCGTACGTGTCGCCCGGCCCGAGGTGCGACGCGTCGGCGAGCGACCCGGCGACGTCGTCGCCCGACGAGCTGTACGTGGCGGTCTCCCACACGTCGTCGTCGAGGTCGGCCGCGCGGCCGGGCGCCGACAGCACTCCCGCCGGTCGGCGGTCTGGCTCGAGGCGCAGGCAGGCCCGCAGCATCGCGACGGTCTGGGCCCCCCGCGGCCGGTCGCCGCGGGTCACCCAGTGCGCCACGACGCCGGGCGGGAAGCGGACGTCGAGGAGGTCGTCGTGGCCCGGCACCTCGACCACCGCGAGGCCGTCGGCGCCGGCCGGTAGGTCCTCTGCGATCGAGGCCAGGGCGGGCAGCGCCGCCTCGTCGGCGACGAGGACGAGCCGGCGCGCGTCGGCCGGCGCGAACTCGATGCCGCCGAAGTCGTGCTCGTGCCCCCGTCGTGGCGCGACCAGGCAGATCTCGTCGCCGACCGACGCCTCCGCGGCCCAGGTGCCGGCAGGGCCGGGGGCGCCGCCGCCGTGGGCCTCGGCTCCGTGGAGCACGAAGTCGACGACGAGCTGGCGATGCTCGCCCTCCCCCACGATGGCCCGGGCCGTGTAGGTGCGCACGAAGCCCCGCTCTGCTTCGGGCAGGGCGAGCCACGCGGCATACCACCCTGCGGGGTCGAGCCGTGGCGCCTCGTGCCCCCGCGTCGGGATGACGAGCTTGATGCGCTGGTCTAGCGTCGGCCCCTCGGGCCCGACGTCCTCGAAGCCCTGCCCGCCGAAACGGATCCGCACGAAGGAGGGGCTGAGTCGCTCGACGTGGCGGACCACGGCGGTGAGCACCAGGGCGGGGCTGACGGCGGTCGCGGTCACGGGGTGGCTCCGGTCTGGTGGTGGGTGGCGGCGGGCACGACGAGCGGCGAACCCGTCACCGGGTCGGCGATGACGCGGCTGCCGAGGCCGAAGACCCGGGAGACGAACTGCTCGTCGACGACGTCGGCCGGCCGTCCGCTGCCGACGAGGCGGCCCTCACGCAGGGCGACGACGTGGTCGGCGTAGCGCGCCGCGAGGTTGAGGTCGTGCAGGACCATGACGACGGTGGTCCCCCGCTCGCGGTTGAGGTCGCGGAGCAGGTCGAGCACGTCGACCTGGTGGGCGACGTCGAGGTAGGTGGTCGGCTCGTCGAGCAGGACGACGCCGGTCTCCTGCGCGAGCGTCAGGGCGACCCACACGCGCTGGCGCTGGCCGCCCGAGAGCTCCTCGACGTGCCGCTCGGCGAGGTCGAGCGTGCCGGTGGCCGCGAGCGCCCGGGCGACGGCCCCGTCGTCGGCTGCCGACCACCGGCGCGCCAGCGTGCGGTGCGGGTGCCGGCCACGACCGACGAGGTCGACGACGGTGATGCCCTCGGGCACCGGCGGGCTCTGCGGCAGCAGGGCCACGCGGCGCGCGAACTCCTTGGGGCGCAGCGACCACACGTCCTCGTCCGACGCGTCGGCCACGAGGTGCACACTCCCCGCGGTGGGCCGGAGCAGCCGGGAGAGCCCGCGCAGCAGGGTCGACTTGCCGCAGCCGTTGGGGCCGACGACGGCGGTGACCAAACCGGCGGGCACGTCGAGGTCGAGGCCCTCGACGACGCGGCGCCCGTCGTAGGCGAGCGTCAGCCCGCGGGCCCGGATGGCGGTGGCGCGCGTCGCGGCATCGACGATCGGTGCGGTGAAGAGGGTGCTTTTCATGTCACGCCTTTCCGGCTCGGCCCGCGGCGATGACGACCGCGAGCATGAGAGGAGCGCCGAGGGCGCCGGTCACGACGCCGACGGGCAGGTTGACGTCGGCGATCAGGTAGTCGCCGGCGAAGTCCGACAGCACGACGACGACGCCGCCGACGAGGGCCGCGGCACACAGCGAGGGACGCCCGCGGCAGAGGCGACGGGCGACCGGGCCGGCGAGGAACGCGACGAACGCGATCGGGCCGGTGGCGCTCGTGGCGACGGCGGCCACGGCAACGGCCACGACGAGCCCGAGCCGCGCCCGGCCCGCCGGTGCACCGAGCGTCGTCGAGAGCTCGTCGCCGAGCTCGGTGAGACGCATCCACCGGGCGCAGACCGCGAGCAAGGGCGTGAGCACGAGCAGGGCGAGCGTGAGCAGCCCGATGACGGGCCACGTCGCCCGGGCGAGCGACCCGGTGAGCCAGACGAGCGCCGCCTGCGCGTCGTGGATCGACGTGCGCGTCATGACGAGCTGGATGACACTGCCGAGCAGGGCGGCGACGCCGATGCCGACGAGCACCATGCGCTGACCGGCCAGCGTGGTGCCGTGCCCCACGGCGAGCATGAGCAGGCTCACGGCGAGTGCGCCGGCGACGGCCGCCACCGGCAGCCAGAGCCCCTGCGCGTCGAGGAAGGTCAGGGCGATGACGGCGGCCGCGGATGCGCCGAGGCTGATGCCGATGATGTCGGGGCTCGCGAGCGGGTTGCGCAGCGTGGTCTGGAAGGTCGCGCCCGCGGCGCCGAAGGCCAGTCCGGCGAGCGCTCCGAGGAGGGCACGCGGCAGCTTGGCCTCCATGACGATGAAGGAGGCGCCCGGTGCGTGCGGCAGGGTCTCGCCGCGCACGATCGGCACGAGGTCGGCCAGCGCCACCACGTAGTCGCCGAGGAGGACCCGTACGAGGACGGCGGCGAGGGCGGCCACCGTGAGCGACCCGATGACGAGGCGGATGCGGCGCCGGGGGCGGAGGCGTGCGCGGCGGACCCTGGCGAGGTCGGCGAGGTCGGCGATGACGCCGCGGTCCGAGCAGGCGGTCACAGGCTCGCCATCCGTCCGCGGCGCACGAGCAGGACGAAGAAGGGCACCCCGACGACGGCCGTCATGATGCCGGCCTGGACCTCGCTCGGCGGCGCGACGAGGCGCCCGACGGTGTCGGCCAGCAGGAGCAGGGTGGGGCCACCGACGAGGCAGACCGGGATGACCCGGCGATGGTCGGGCCCGACGACGAAACGTGCGGCATGCGGCACGACGAACCCGAGGAAGCCGACCGGCCCGGCAAGCGCCGTGGCCGCCCCACACAGGACGGCGACTCCCACGGCGACGGTCGCTCGCGCCAGCACGAGGTTCTCGCCGAGGCCCCGGGCGAGGTCGTCGCCGAGGGCCAGCGCGTCGAGCCGGCGCACCGCGAGCAGCACGACGCCCAGGCCGACCGCGAAGAAGGGCAGCACCGTGACGACGAGGTCGAGGCCGCGCCCCCCGATGGCGCCGACCTGCCAGAAGCGGAAGGAGTCGAACGACTGCCTGCTCGAGACGAGCAGGCCCGAGGACCAGCTGGCGAGCCCCGCGGTCACGGCGGCCCCCGCGAGGGTCAGGCGGAGCGGCGTCACCCCGCCGCCGGCGAGGCCGGCGAGGGCGTGGACGAGCACCGCGGCCAGCCCGGCACCGACCATGGCCCACCACACGTAGCCGGTGAGCGAGCCGACGCCGAAGACGGCGATCGCGACGACGACGGCCAGGGCGGCGCCCGCGTTGACGCCGAGCAGGCCCGGGTCGGCCAGCGGGTTGCGCGTGAGGCCCTGCATGGCGGCGCCGGCGACGGCGAGGGCAGCCCCGACGAGACAACCGACGGCCGTGCGGGCCACACGGGCCTCGATGATGCCGCGGTCGCCGACGGCGTCACCGTGTCCGGTGATCACCTGCACGACGTCGCCGATCCCGATCGGCTTGGAGCCCAGCGCGATCGACGCTACGACCGCCACGACGAGGAGCGTCAGGAGCAGGGCGGTGAGGGCGGGGGCGTGCCGGCGCACGCCCCCGCCGACCGGGAGCGGCGCCATCAGGACGCGTCGGCCTTGTCGGCCCGGTCGGCCCTGTCGGCCGCGGCCGCGACGAGCGGGACGAACAGTCGAGTCATGTACGGGATCGACAGCGGCGTCGGCGAGCTCATCGTCAGGCCGACCTTCTGGTCCTTGGTCGCGACGAGCGCGCCGCTCCTGATGGCCGGCACCTGACCGACGAGCGGGTCCTTCGTCATCGCCGCCACCTCGGAGTCCTCGGTGACGTAGGTGAGGAAGACGTCCGAGTCGAGCGACGCGGCCCGCTCGGAGCTGACGGTGAGGTAGAACTCCTCGGACCCCGTGGCGCGCTCCTGCACGAACGGCGCGTTCCGCATGCCGAGCTCGGTGAGCATCTGGGGCCGCAGGTCGCTCGGGGTGTAGAAGCCGATCTGCGACAGGTCGGTAGGCGCGATGTAGCCGTAGATGAAGCTCTTGCCGGCGAGCTGTGGGTACTTCGCCTTCGCAGCATCGAGCGCCGCCACGGTCTTCGCCTCGACCTGTGCGGCCCGGGCGGGTCGGCCGAGGGCCTTGCCGATGGTCTCGAGCGAGTCCTGCCAGGCGGTGCCGTAGGCCACCTTCGGGTAGGCGACGACGGGCGCGAGCTTGCTCAGCGTGTCGTACTCGTCCTTGGTGATGCCGGAGTTCGTCGCGAGGATGAGGTCGGGCTGCAGCCTCGCGATCTCCTCGACGGGGTTGCCGTCGGTGTCGTCGAAGCGGGTCGGCGACGCCCCGCCGATGGCGGCGAGCTGGTCGTCGAACCAGTCGGTCGAGAGGTTGGCGTTACCTCCCCAGGTGACCTTCGGCGCGCCGACGGGCGCGACGCCGAGCGCGGCGACGTGGTCGGCGTCGGACCACCCCAGCGTGACGACGCGCTTCGGCTCGCGGGTGATGGTCGCGCTGCCGAAGGCGTCCTTGACGGTGACGGGGTAGGCACCGGGCTCGGCGCCGCCGGCGGACGCGGGGGCCGCGGCCGGCGTGGAGGCGCTCTGCCCGGTGGGGCCGGTGGTGCACCCGGCAAGGACGAGGGCCGCGGCGGCAGCGGTGAGGGCGGATCGGAGGCGGGGCACGGCGACGCAGTCCTTCGGTCGGAGATTAGGTGAGCCTCACCTTACTTAGGTAGTCCTAAGTGTCAACGACCGCCCCATCCCTCGGGCAGCACCGGCCGGCCACGGGCCGCGTCGAGGTCGGCGACGGCCCCTACAGCGCGCCGCCGAGAGTGACGCCGCCGTCGATGGTCAGCGTCTGGCCGGTGATCCACGACGCGTCGGAGGACAGGAGGAAGCTGACGGCCGCCGCGACGTCCTCGGGCACGCCGAGCCGCCTCATCGGGTAGGCGCGCACGACCTTCTCCTCGCGGCCCTCGTACAGCGCCTCGGCGAACTTCGTCTTGACGACCGCCGGCGCGACGGCGTTGACCCGCACGTCGGGACCGAGCTCGTAGCCCAGCTCGGTGGTCAGGTGGATCAGCGCCGCCTTGGAGACGCCGTACCAGCCGATGACGCCCGAGGCGCCCTGCCCTGCAACCGAGGCGAGGTTGACGACGGCGCCGGGGTGGTCCGCATCCCCGAGCCCCGCCGCCACCGCCTTCTTGATCCAGGAGAACGCGGCGACGACGTTGACGTCGAGCACCTTGCGCGCGACGTCGAGCCCGCTGTCGAGCATCGGGCCGTAGGCCGGGTTGATGCCGGTGTTGTTGACGAGCAGGTGCAGGCCGCCGAACGTCTCGCGCGCTGCAGCGACCACCTCGTCCTGGTGCGCCTCGTCGGCCGCGTTGCCGGCGATGCCGAGCGCGTGCTCGGGGCCGCCGAGCTGCTCGACGGCCTCGGCCAGGGCCTCCGGCTTGCGCGCGGTGATGACGACCTTCGCGCCCTCGGCGACGAGCCGCTCGGCGATGCCGAGGCCGATGCCCCGGCTGGCACCGGTGACGATCGCGACGGCGCCCTCGTGGCGTCCGCCGCTGCTCGCGACCCCCATCAGAAGCCGAGGTCCCGGCCGATGAGCTCCTTCATGATCTCGTTGGAGCCGGCCCAGATCTTCGTCACGCGGGCGTCGCGCCAGGCACGGGCCACGCGGTACTCGTTCATGAAGCCGTAGCCGCCGTGCAGCTGGACGCAGTGGTCGAGGACCTCGTTCTGCACCTGCGAGCTCCACCACTTGGCCTTGGCGGCGTCGACGGCCGAGAGCTTGCCCTCGGCGTGCGCGGCGACGCAGTCGTCGACGTAGGCCTCGGCGACCTCGATCTTCGTCACGAGCTCGGCCATGAGGAACTTGTTGTGCTGGAAGGCGCCGATGGACTGGCCGAAAGCCTTGCGGTCCTTGGCGTACTGGATCGTCTCCTCGAGGATCGCCTTGGCGTGCGCGACGTTCGACACCGCGGCACCGACGCGCTCCTGCGGGAGGCGCTGCATCATCGCGATGAAGCCCATGCCCTCCTCGCCGAGACGGTTCTCGTCGGGCACGCGGACGTTGTCGAAGAAGAGCTCGGCGGTGTCGGACTCGTCCATGCCGACCTTGTCGAGCTTGCGACCGTTGACGAACCCCTCCATCCCCCGCTCGACCATGAGCAGCGTGATGCCCTTGGCGCCCTTGGACGGGTCGGTGCGGGCGGCGACGATGACGAGGTCGGCCTGGTAGCCGTTGGTGATGAAGGTCTTGGAGCCGTTGAGGACCCACGTGTCGCCGTCGCGCACCGCGGTCGTCTTGAGGGCCGCGAGGTCGGAGCCGCCCGAGGGCTCGGTCATCGCGATGGCACAGATGAGCTCGCCGCTGGCCATGCCCGGCAGCCAGCGCTGCTTCTGCTCCTCGGTGCCGAGGTCGACGATGTAGGGCGGGCACACGTCGGAGTGGATGCCGAAGCACGAGCTCGTCGCGGCGTTGAAGCGCGACATCTCCTCGGCCACGACGGCGTTGAAGCGGTAGTCGTCGACGCCGGCGCCGCCGAACTCCTCAGGGATGTCGAGGCCGAAGAAGCCCTGCTTGCCGGCCTCGATCCAGATGTCGCGCGGGATCGACTTGCCCTCGATCATCTCCTCGGCGCGCGGGGCGAGCGTGCGGGCGACGAACTCGCGCGCCGACGCGCGCATCGCCTCGTGGTCCTCGTCGTAGATGTTGCGGGGCATGCGTCCTCCATCGGGCGTGCGGGCTGAGCGAGCGGCGCGCCGTACCGCCAGGTGACTAAGCGCTTGCTTAGTCTCCCGCCGCTGCGGCATGCTGTCAACGTGCCGCAGCCCACCCCGAGCCCGACCTCGAGCCCGACGCCGAGCCCGACCTCGAGCCCGACCTCACCCGTGACGACCCCGGGCGCCGACGCGTCGACCGTCGACCGGCTTATGCACGCCGCCGCGCACGCCTTCGCCGACAAGGGCTTCCACGCCACGACGACCCGCGACATCGCCTCGGGCGCGGGCCTGTCACCCGCCGGCGTGTACGTGCACTTCGGCTCCAAGGAGGAGCTGCTCTTCAACCTGAGCCGCAGCGGCCACGAGAGTGCGCTGCGCCTGCTGCGCGGCGCCATCGCCGACGGCCCGACGCCCACCGACCAGCTGGCCAACGTCATGGCGCGCTTCAGCGAGTGGCACGTCGAGCAGTACCAGGTGGCCCGCGTCGTCCAGTACGAGCACCACCACCTGACTCCCGAGCACCACGCCGAGGTGCTCGCCCTGCGCAAGGAGATGGACGGCCTCGTCCGGGGCGTGCTCGAGCGCGGCGTCGCCGACGGCGTGTTCACCGTCGACGACAGCGCCGACACCGCCCTTGCGCTCCTGTCCATCGTCGTCGACGTCGCCCGCTGGTACTCCCCGACGATCCGCCGCTCCCCCGAGCAGATCGGGGCGACGAACGCCCTGCTCGCGCTGCGGCTCGTCGGCGCCTCGCACTGACGCCGGCCACGTGACCGGCCATCCAGGTCACCCCGGGCACAGCGTCCTGCTCGTGCCCGTCCCGGCCCTCGAGCCGTTCGTCGTCGAACGCCACCAGCACTACGACCCGTCCTACGTCTCCACGGACCCGACCTTCGTCCACGCGCACGTCACGGCGCTCGGCCCGTTCCTTCCGCCCGAGCGAGTCACGGCAGCCGTGGTCCAGACCATCCACGAGATCGCTTGCGCCACAGCTGCGTTCGACTTCGCACTCGAACGTGTCGCGACGTTCCCCAACGGGATCGTGCACCTGCTCGCGGAGCCCGACGACGCGTTCCGGGCACTGACCTCCGTTCTGTCGCAGGCGTTCCCGCAGTGCCCGCCCTACGCCGGCGCATTCCCCCACCCTGTCCCCCACCTGACCCTCGACGCCGTGTCCGACACCGTCAGCGAGTCCTCGACGCGTCGGGCCGTGGCGCCGTGGGTGCCCGCGACGTGCCGGGCCGAACGCCTGACGTTGGCGTGGTACGAGCCGCACCGATGCCGCGTCCTCCGCTCGTGGCGCCTCGGCGGAGACGCCACCGCACCCGCCTAGGGTGTGGCCATGACCGCCTTCGACTGGCAGCGCACCCGGTCCCAGCACGTCGCCGCTCCGGCCGACGCGGTGTGGGGCGTCGTGGGCGACCTGCGGCGGTGGCCGGAGTGGGCCGCGTCCGTCGGCAGCGTCGAGGCCCCGGAACAGCTCGCGCCCGGCTCGACCGCGCACTAC
>JAEXXY010000395.1 GCA_023451855.1 Actinomycetes bacterium | reverse complement strand
GCCCTGCAGGGCCCGAGCGCCCAGGCCGACACCACGTCGGGCTCGGCGTCCGCGGCTCCCGCGGAGTCGCACTCCGTGGGCACCGACTCCGGCAGCCGCGCGCGTGCCTTCGCAGCGGCCGCGCAGGAGTACGGCGTGCCGCTCACGGTCCTCGAGGCCGTGTCGTACGCGCAGACCCGCTGGGACTTCCGCCCCGGCCACAGCACGTCCGGCGGCTACGGGCCGATGCACCTCGTCGACGCGTCCCTCGACTCGCCCCAGGAGGGGCGGGGCCTCAGCGACGCACCTGACGCGTCCGGCACCCCCGACGCGACGCCGGTGGCCGACACGCTGGGCCACGCGGCCGAGCTGACCGGGCTGTCCGAGGACGCCCTGCGCAGCGACGAGCTGGCCAACATCCGCGGCGGCGCGGCGCTGCTCGCCGACACCCAGCGGCGTCTCGGGCTGCCGACGGGCACCTCGAGCGATGCGGGCGAGTGGTACGCCACCGTCGCCGACGCGTCCGGCGCCGGAGAGCAGGAGGCGGCCGAAGCGTTCGCCGACGACGCGTACTCCGCTGTCGCAGAAGGGGTCTCACGCACGACGAACGACGGCAAGGTCGTCTCGCTCGCGGCCACGTCGGTGTCGCCGCAGCGCAGCCAGGTGGGCCGGCTGTCACTGCCGAAGGCCAACGCGAACGGCCCGGTCGACTGCCCGCCCGGGCTCGACTGCGAGTGGGTGCCGGCGCCGTACGCCAAGACCGGCCCGAGCGCCGGCAGCTACGGCAACCACGACCTCGCGAACCGCCCGACCTCGCCGGCGATCACGACCATCCTCATCCACAACACCGAGGCGTCCTGGAACACGACGCTCAAGCTCGTCAGCGACCCCACGTACCTCGCGTGGAACTACTCGCTGCGCTCGAGCGACGGGCACATCGCCCAGCACCTCGAGCCCAAGGACGTCGGCTGGCACGCCGGCAACTGGTACGTCAACAGCCACTCGATCGGCCTCGAGCACGAGGGCTTCGCGGCCACCGGCGCCCAGTGGTTCAGCGAGCCGATGTACCGCTCGTCGGCCCGACTGGTGCGCTACCTCGCCGCCAAGTACGACATCCCGCTCGACATGCAGCACATCGTCGGCCACGACCAGGTGCCGGGCGTCACGCCGGCGAACGTGGCCGGCATGCACTGGGACCCGGGGCCCTACTGGGACTGGCAGCACTACTTCCAGCTGCTCGGGGCGCCGCTGCAGAGCCACGGCGTCGACGGCGCGCAGGACCTCGTGCGGATCCTGCCCGGGTTCGACCACAACGTGCAGACCGTCACGTCGTGCACGGCCGCCGGCCAGCCGTGCGAGCCGCAGGGCACCAACTTCGTCTACCTGCACACGGCTCCGTCCGAGAGCGCGCCGCTCGTGGGCGACATCGGCCGCAAGCCGAACGGCGCCCCGTCGACCACGTCGGTGTCCGACATCGGTGCCCGCGCCCAGACCGGCCTGACCTTCGCCGTCGCGGAGCGCCAGGGCGACTGGACCGCGATCTGGTTCAACGGCGTCAAGGGCTGGTTCCACAACCCGGTGAGCGACCCGACCGCGATCCCCGTCGGCGGCCAGTACGTCGTGCCGAAGGCCGGCCGCGCGTCGGTGCCGGTGTACGGGCGTGCCTACCCCGAGGCGTCGGCCTACCCGGCGGGCATCCCGGTGCAGGCGCTGGCGCCGCTCCAGTACCGGTTCACGGCCGGGCAGCGGTACGCCGTCGGTGACCTCACCGTGCCGACGAACTACTACCGCGCGACGACGTTCTCGGCGGACACCCCGAACGACCACGTCGACGTCGTCGGCAAGGACGTCTACTACCAGATCTCGCTCGGCCACCGGTTCGCGTTCGTGCGCGCGGCCGACGTCGACGTCGTCAAGGCCCAGTAGCCGAACCACCACATCGAAGGAGCAGCTCGTCCACCCGGACGGGCTGCTCCTTCGGTGTATCAGCGGAGGTTGGTCTTCTTGAGGAAGTCGACGATGAACGGGGCCGACCCGGTGACGCCGTTGTCGCCGAGCTCGTTGTAGGCGGCGATGGCGATGTCGCCGCGGCCGGCGACCATCCACGTGTGGGTGTCGGGCGGGTTCTTCGTGCCGAACTCGGCCGTGCCGGTCTTGGCGTACTCGACGCCGAGCGGCTTCAGGACCGTGCCCGAGCCCTCCTGCACGACGGCTCGCATCTCCTGGCGCAGCACCTGGGCCTCCTCCGGCTTGAGCGGTGTCGCCGGTGCCGGCAGTGCGGGGCTGCCCTTGACGAGCACGGGGCGCACCGTCTGGCCCTTGACGACCGAGGCGACGACGAGCGCCATCGTCAGCGGCGAGGCCTCCACGCGTCCCTGCCCGATGAACGACGCGGCGTGCTCGACGGTGTTGTCGGTGCCGGGAACCGAGCCGAGGAAGCCGGTGAAGGGCAGGTCGAGCTTCTCGCCCATCCCGAGCGACTGCGCCGCGCTGATGAGGTCGTCCTGGCTGACCTTGTCGTGCTGGCTGATGAACGCCGTGTTGCACGAGAAGGCGAGGGCGGTCTGCATCGGGATGTCGCCGAGATGGTTCTTCGGGTAGGTCGTGTAGTTGCCGAACCGGCGGCCGTCGACGGTGAGCGAGTCGGTGCACGGCAGCTTCGTGTCGGCCGTGGCGCCCTTGCGGACGAGGGCGAGCGAGCTGATGATCTTGAACGTCGAGCCGGGCGGGTTCTTGCCGGCGAGCGCCAGGGTGGCACCCTCCGCGCCGGGGCCCACCGCGGCGGCGAGCACCTCACCGGTCGAGACGCGCACGGCCACGAGCGCGGTCGGGCGCGCGGTCTGGGAGGCGAGCGCGGCCTCGGCGGCGGTCTGGAGCCTCTGGTCGATGGTCAGCGTGACGGGGGTGCCGTCCTTCGACTGCTCGGCGAACACCTCCCGCTTGTCGAGGACGCTGCCGTCGGCGCCGCGTCGGACGGCCTGGACGGCGAGCCCCGGCGTACCGCGCAGCTGGGCGTCGTACCGATACTCGAGGCCGTTCTTGCCGATGGTGTCGCCGGCCTCGAGGGTGCCCTTGGAGTCCTTGACGTCCTCGGCCGACACCTCGCCGACCGTGCCGAGGATCGGGGCCGCGAAGCTACGGCTCGGGCCGAGGACGGTCAGGGCCGGCACGGTGACGGCGCCGGTGACCTTGTCGATGGCCGGGCCGTTCTTCGTCAGCTGGGGGTCGTCGGCGCGGAACGTGATGGCCTCGACGAACGCCTTCGCGCCGGCCTGCGACACCTTCTTGGCGTAGCGGTCGGGGTCGACGCCGACGAGGGCGGCCAGCCTGCGGGCCGCTGCGGTGGCGGCCGCTCCGGGCGCCTTCGTCTTGTCGATGCCGACGACGGCCACCTCGCGCTCGGTCATGAGCTTGGCGCCGTTGCGGTCGAGGATGTCGGCACGCCGCGGCCAGGTGCGCGCGAGGGTGAGGCTCTCGTCGGGGCGCAGGTCGGGGGCGACGACGCGGGGGCTCCACGTGGCCCGCCAGGCGTCGTCGACGAGGCTGAGGTCGACCTGCGTCGTGTACGACCACTTCGCGGGCGACGCGGCCGGGGACGAGGAGACGTCCCACGTCATGGCGAGGGTGGCGGTGGCCTTGTCCGACCCCTCCGCGTGGCTCACCTTCTGCAGCGACACGGTGGGCCGCTTGCCGTCCATCCCCTTGAACGCGGTGGCGAGGAAGGCGTTGACCTTCTGCGCCGTCGTGCCCTTGAGGGCGACGCCGGTGACGTCGGCCCGGGCGA
>JAEXXY010000390.1 GCA_023451855.1 Actinomycetes bacterium | reverse complement strand
GTCCCGTCGCCGACACAACCCGATCACACGCTGCCGAGCACAACCTCGATTAGCTATGCAGGGACCGACGACGAGACACGGCACCCGCCCCCACCCTTGACGCAAAACACCTCACGCTGATGGTCGGGCGTTCGCCCGCGGAGGGGCATGTCTGGTCGGCCTCGCGATGTGCGAGCGTGAAGGACCGACGGACTAGGGCGACATCGGCGGGAGATCGCGGGACGTTCGCCGTTGCGCGTCTTTCCAGGCGCGTGCCTGTTCCTTGCTCATGCGGTAGTGGTACTCCGTGGGGTTGTCTGGGTCGACGACCTCCCCGAAAGCCCACCCGAACGGCCACTCCTCGTACTCGGTCGAGGCCTGCATCCACTGCGTGAACTTGCCCAGTGCTGCGCGCAGCTGGGTCGACTCGATGCCCGCCAGTTCGCAGGCTTCGGTCGTGGTGAAGACCTTCTCCGGTGAATCGGCGAGGACGTCCGCGAAGGCCCGCACGCGCCGATAGGACCGCTGGCCGGCCTCCATGAAACGGGCGAGGTCGACTCCGGACCACAGGATGCCGCCGTCGTTCTTGTGGCGCTTGCCCATGCGGGGTTGGACCGGCATCGGCCGACCCTCGTTGCCTCGCAGTTCCTCTAGGAGCGCGGTGACGCGCTCAGCGAATCGCGTTTCGACGGGCATCCAGCAGTAGTCGGGGGTCGCGGTCATGACGGCTCCTCACCGGGCGAGACGAGAGAATCCACTCAGTTTCGCATGAGGATGAGAAAATTTGAGAAGAACTGAGTGAATACTTAGCCCACTCGCTCCTTATTGTGTGGCCGAGTGCACCCCGTCGGAAGCCCGTGGCGTCCTGAGCGTGGTCGGACAAACGTCCTCCGCGCGGCATGTCCGGATGTCGCCTACGACGCGGGAAGCCCCATCGCATGCAGCTGCTCCCGGAGGTCGTCGTAATCGGCGTCGGTGTTGAGTTCCGCGAGGATCGAAGGATCGAGCGGGTGTGACGTGTAGACCGCGCCGATCGCTGCTTCGCCGGGGTCCATCTCGAGGTAGTCCTGAGCGAAGCGCGCGAATGCTTGGGGGCTGTCGTCGAGGACCAGGTCAAACAGTTCTTCGGCGCCGTCAGCGTCGGTCTCGCCCGTCGGAGGGGCGGCGGACCCGGAGCGCCACGTCTGTCCGTCCTCGGACCAGAAGGCCGCCGTGGCCATGAAGGTGTCGGCGATCTGGAACCGTGCGTCCCGCGTCAAGGGTTCGAACTCGGCCGGCATGCCGTCGAGGAGCCCAGGCCACAGCGAGACGGGTGTTCGCGTGAAGGGGCTCATCGGGGCCTCATGTGCGAACCCCCAGCCGAACACTGCGTCGCTGGTGAAGGCGATGTAGTAGCGATCGCCTGAACCGTTGTCCATGCTGGCTAACGCCATCCCGGAGGTGTCGCGCGGATCGAACCGGAAGTAGCGATCCTCGGGGTCATCGTCAGGGCTCAGCGCGACGTCGAGGACGGCGAGAGCGATGGACAGTTCTCTCAGGCGGTCAGGAGAAGGAAGTCGATCAAGAAGTTCGGCGATGATCACGAGCGAAAGACTGGCACGAAAGCCCCTCTCACAGACCGCGGCGCGGCATGTCCGGACGTCTACTCAGGACGTCGAGGGGTCGATCGTGGCGAAGATATTGGAGCCGTGCCTGCGATTACAGGTGCTTCCCGGTTCGAGGCCTTGTAAACAAAGGCACATGTCATCGGAAGATCCTCGGCCGCGAGATCCACGACTCGATCCCTACCGGGACGCCGTCTGGGAGCTGAGCAGGAACGGCGAGGTCGAAGCGCATCTCGTGACGCAGGTGACCCACTTTCGGTACTGGCCGTTCGGGCGCAACTATCACGAGTGGTTCTTCTGCCGGGTCTGCTGGCTCGACGGGCGTTCGGAGCCGCCGGAGGAGGACTACGAGCCGTGGACCATCGTTCCAGAGTTGGAGCAAGGCAAGTTTGATAGCTCATACGCCAAGGGCGGCATCTTCGACGCCAAGCCGCTAGAAGGCAGCGCCCGTGACCAAGTCTGGGAGCGGTACGGCCCACCGTGTCAGCGTGTGCCCGGCCGCGGTGAAGAACGTTTCAGATGCCTGGCACGTGCTGGTCGCGTGGCGACCGTGGTGCTGTCGGTGTTGGTCGTGACAGAAACAGGCTGGCTGACCTTCCACTCATCCGCCCGACCGGTTGGCGGCATGTCCGGACGCGCGGACCGGGCTAGGTGATCGTGAGCTCGACACTCTGGGCGGTGAACTGGAGATGGCTTGAGAGCAGATCTAAGCGGACATAGTTCGGGTGATCGAACCTGAGGTCCGTGATCTGCCCGCCAGGCACGTCATCGGGGTCAGGACCGGTATGGTCGCCCTCCCAGCGCAGCATTGCGACGCGGCGGAAAAGCAGGCGAATACTCGCTCCTTGAGGCAGTTGGGCCGGAGCGAGCTCTGGCGCCTCGTAGACGAATGTCATCTCGATCTGGCTAGGGCTTGGTTCGAAGCTGATTCGTGAGCAGCGCGTCTCGCCCATGTGGATCAACACGTTGTCCGCGGTCCAGAACTCGTAGAGGCCGGACTCTGGGACGGAGTGTCCAGGGGCTTGACTGAAGCCTTGAAACGAAACAGGTCCACCGGATGGTGAGGGCTCGGGCCCTGCAGGGGTCAGGCGCTTCCGTCGGGACACCCCGCAACGGTACCTACCGTGACGTCCTGGCAGCGGCATGTCCGGACCTGCGGTTGGCTCGCCGGTTGGTGCGACGATCGGCGTCTACCGCCCGTCACCGTCATGATGACGTTGTCCGCTGACCTGACGCCCAGGGTCGCGCGACCCGTCGGGGCTGTCGCCGGAACCGTGACCGTTGCGTGCAACTGGTTACTCGCGTCTGCATCCACGGTGGCGAGGACCTTCGTGGCATCACCTTGTGTCCACGAGATGGTGACGTCTCGGAAGACGCCGTCGCCCTCGCCCACCGGCGGCACTGGTGTGCCGTTCATGAAGTTGTCTACGCATCCCGCAACGTCCGCGTAATCGACAGTGATCTCGACTGTGTCGCCCGGATGCGCGAGTGTCGGGCTGGCGTACACCGGGGCCGCGGCGCAGCTCGCTTCGGGACCGCCTGTTGCGGTGCACCCTGTCAGGATCAGCACGAACAGGACGAGGGCGCCGTTGCGCCCATGGCTTGTTCCCCCGACGCTTTCCACCCTTGGCTCCCTGTGACACGCGGTGTTGCCGCGACAGTAGCAATCAGCGACCAGGCGTCAGGTCTTACCTTCACGCCGATGTCCTCGGCGGCCGTAAACCATTCGCGGCATGACGGGACGCCGCTTCGTCGTGTCAGCAGGGAGCCCGAGGCGCGTTGCGTGCGGTGATCGGTGGTCCGACCGTTGAGGCCCCGTGTCGCGTCCCCATCTCTTCGAGCACCGCTGGGTCGGGAGGCCCGGACAGGCTGGCCAGGTAGGCATGCTGCTCCGCGAACAGGTGCTCGATCCCTCCCGGGCAGGCGAAGGCCACGACGTGCACCGGGTCATCGCCCGCGCAGGCGAAAGTGTGCGCGGTACCGCGAGGCACCCAGGCGAAGTCCCCGGCTTCGGCGGCCCGACGCGCCTCGTCGAGCTGGAACTCGAGACGGCCGGAGACGACGAAGAAACCCTCGTCGACATCGTCGTGGCGATGGAGTACCGGTCCCGATGACCAACCCGGTAGGAGGAACTCGCACACACTGATGGCGCCGCCCGAGTCCTCGGCCAGGACCTTGAAGGGAAGCATCGCGTTCTCGAGGCGCGTCGCCCCGGCGGGAAGCAGGTAGGACGATGACAGGGTCATGCTCTTCACCATCGCAGACGCGACCCGTTCGCAGCCGAGCTTGGACCGATAAGGCCACTGCGCGGCATGAGCGGATGTTTGACGCCCTGCCTGGCCCCGAGCTGCGGCGGGTCGCGTGCGAGAATCCGCATCGTCGAGAAAGGAAGCGCGGTGCGAATGAGAGGACATGCCGCCCAGCGGCTGGCGCGTACCGCTTTGCTGGCGACGGGTGCGGTGTGGGTGGTGATCGGACTTGTCTTCCTCACCGCTGGCCTCATCAAGGTGCCGAGTGGGGACGGTGGTCAGCCAGCCACCGTGGTGACGTCACGCTGGCTGGACAGTGGCGGCGCGTTGATCCGCGCGCGGCTCGCGAATGGGCAAGTGGTGTCGTTCCGGACGGCCTCCACGATGGAACCCGGGGAGAGCGTCAGCGTTGCGAGAGACGACGGCGTATGGGACCTGGCGACCAGTCCTTGGGTTCTGGTCGGGGTCGGTGCGGTGGCAGGCGCCGGAGGGCTCGTCATGATGGGCATTGGTCGAAGCATGCGCGCTCGGCCGTAACGACACTACCGAGGACCGAGGGCGCCCCCCGGCGCGGCATGAGAGTGCGTCTGTAGGAGACGTCCGGCACCATGTCTTGCGTGGACGTCAAGGATCTGGCTGGGGCCTTCGTCATCGAGGTCGGTATTCGCCAGGCTTGGCCGTTTGTCACATTCGCTGACAACCGCCCGACGTCAACCCGCGAGATGCGCCTCTACGTAGATTCCGTGGCACTCGTCGACGGTCGGCGTGTCGACGTCGGCGACGACGCCGAGTGGATGTCTGCGGTCGCCGGGCTCAATGGCGGGACAGTCACAAGGGCTCAGGTTGGGGGCGATGGGTCTTTGCGGATCGACTTCGCAGACGGGGCTGTGCTCGAGGTATCTGGTGTGCCGCAGGCGGCGACTGCGGGTGAGCCGTGGTGGTTTGGCGCCTGATCGCATCGCGGCAGAAGAGTGCGTTAGCCGACGTCCACCTGGACCTCAGCGGTCACCCACAGGTCACCTGGACCAATCTGCGTCACCGCTCGTAGACGCACATACCCAGGAGTCGAGCTGACAACGTGCTCCGCGCGAAAGTGATACCGAAGGCTCTCCTCCCACA
>JAEXXY010000366.1 GCA_023451855.1 Actinomycetes bacterium | reverse complement strand
CGGCGGGGCGGCGCTCGCCAAGGACCTCGGCAAGCCGAGCCGTGCCCTCAACATGATGCGCACCATCAAGCTGACCTCGCCGATGTCGGTCGGGTCGTGGATCCTCACCGCGTTCGGCGGCTTCTCGGGCCTGGCGCTCGCCTCGGAGGTCGGGCAGGCGCTCATCGGAAGCCGTTCTGGCGCAGGCCGGCCCGGCACCGCGCTGGCACGCGTGTCGCGCCTGCTCGAGGTCGCCGACGGCCCGGCCACGGTCGGGTCGGCGCTCTTCGCCCCGCCGCTCGCCGCGTACACCGCCGTGCTCCTCGCCGACACCGCGACGCCGACGTGGCACGAGTCCTACCGCGAGCTGCCGTTCGTCTTCGTCAGCTCGGCCAACCTCGCGGCGTCGGGGCTCGCCCTCGTCACCGTGCCGACGCGGCAGAACGGCCCGGCCCGACGCCTCGCTGCCGTCAGCGCGCTCGTCGAGACCCTCGCCTTCGAGCGGATGCAGGACAAGCTCGGGCCGACGCTGTCCGAGCCGCTGCGCACCGGCAAGGCCGCGACGCTGCTCAAGGCCAGCAAGGTGCTCACCATCGCCGGGGCCGTCGGCGCCGTCACCGTCGGGCGCTGGCGCGTCGGGGCGGCCCTCAGCGGTCTGGCCCTCATGGCCGGCTCGGCCTGCACGCGGTTCGGCGTCTTCGAGGCGGGTATGGCTTCTGCGATCGACCCGAAGTACACGGTCGAGCACCAACGCGAGCGTCTCGAGCGCCGGCGCGCCGCCGGCGTCGTCGACGACTCCATCACGACGGCGCGATAGACGCCGCGGCCGGAGGCGCAAAGGGGCGCCGCCGGAGGACCGGAAGGGGAATGCCGTGAGCAGGACCGTCACAGATCCGGCACCGAGGACCGGCGGCGCGAACCGCTGGGTCATCCTCGGGTGCGCCGTGCTCGTGCAGCTGGCCATCGGATCCGTCTACGCGTGGAGCGTCTTCGCCAAGGCGATGCAGAGCGACGCCGCGTTCGGCTGGTCGAAGTCGAAGGCCGCCGTGCCGTTCAGCGTCGTCATCGGGATGATCTTCATCGGCAGCTACGTCGGTGGCCGGCTGCAGGATGCCCGCGGCCCACGCGTCGTCGCGCTGACCGGCGGCATCATCTACGCGGTCGGGGTCATCCTCGCCTCGTTCGCCCAGTCGCCGGACTCCTTCTGGCTGCTCGTGCTGGGCTACGGCGTCATCGGCGGGTTCGGCCTCGGCATGGTCTACATCGTGCCGATCGCCATGCTGCAGAAGTGGTTCCCCGACAAGCCGGGCCTCATCACCGGCCTCGCCGTGGCGGGCTTCGGGTTCGGCGCCGTCGTCACGGCGCCGGTCGGCCAGGCACTCATCGACCAGACGCCTGACGTGCCGACGAAGGCGTTCCTCTGGCTCGGCATCGGCTACCTCGTCATCCTCGTGCTCTGCACGTCGGTCTTCCGCAACCCCGACGTCGTGCCCGACGTCACGGGGGCCGGCGCGAAGGACGCGCCGAAGGTGGCTGGCGGCGACTCCGCGTCGCGCGACTTCAGCCCGAGCGAGGCCCTCCACACGCGGCAGTGGTACCTGCTCACCGGCATCCTGACGATGAGCGTCACGGCCGGCATCTCGCTCATCGCCGTGGCCGCCGGCACGGCGAGCGACGTCGCGGGCTACTCCGCAGCGGCGGCCGCCGCCCTCGTCGGCGTGCTCGGGCTCTTCAACGGCGCGGGCCGCATCTTCTGGGGCTGGCTGTCCGACCTCGTCGGCAAGATGCCGGCCTTCATGGGCATCCTCGGCATCCAGGCCGTGTGCCTCCTGCTCATCCCGCACGCCACGAACAAGGCCCTGTTCGCCGTCCTCGCCGCGCTCATCTACCTCTGCTACGGCGGGGCGTTCGGCACGATGCCCTCAACCGCCGGGCGGTTCTTCGGCGTCCGCAACGTCGGCGCGATCTACGGCCTCATGCTCGTCGGCTGGAGCATCGGTGGCGTCGTGGGGCCGCTGCTCATCGCGTCCCTCATCGGCAGCGACAAGGCCTACACGCTGGGCTTCACCGTCATCGGCATCATCACCGTCGTGGCCCTGGTCCTGCCGCTCGTCACCAAGCCGCCCCGGCGCGACGCCGTGGCGGCCGCCGACGCGACCACGCCCCGCGGGGAGCACGTGCGCCGGCACTGAGGCCCGAGCGTCAGCCCCGCTGGGTACGGTGAGGGCGTGCACGTCGTCGCCACCGCTGGTCATGTCGACCACGGCAAGTCGACCCTCGTGCGCGCCCTCACCGGCATCGAGCCGGACCGGTGGGAGGAGGAGCGGCGGCGCGGCCTCACCATCGACCTCGGGTACGCGTGGACGACGCTGCCCTCCGGCGCCTCGGTCGCCTTCGTCGACGTGCCGGGGCACGAGCACTTCGTCGGCAACATGCTCGCCGGCCTCGGACCGGCGCCCGCCGTCGTCCTCGTCGTCGCCGCCGACGAGGGGTGGCGGCGCCAGTCGGCCGAGCACCTCGCTGCCGTCGACGCCCTCGGGCTGCGGCAC
>JAEXXY010000353.1 GCA_023451855.1 Actinomycetes bacterium | reverse complement strand
CGCCTACTGGCTGGCCCTGCCCGAGCACCTGCGCCCCGACGGCGGACGGGCCTGACGCGTCGACGCCCACCCCCGCGCCACGGCGGGGGTGGGCGTCGTGGTGAGCGGGAGCGTCAGCAGCCGGTGGCCGGCTGGCGGAAGCCCGGGAACGGGTTGAGGTCGCCCATGAAGGTGTAGCGACCACCCGAGCCACTCTGCGTCGGCTCCGAGCCGGTCGCGTTCGGCGGCAGGCGCAGGAACCACGGGAAGAGGGCCTCGTCCTCGGGGTGGTAGGCGCCGTCGGCGCTCTGCGTGCCGTTCGGGTTCGGGCCCTGGCGGAAGGTGTTCGTGCCCTGCGCGAAACCGATCGCGACGACCGGGTCGCCGGTCTCGAGCACCGAGGTGCAGCCGTACTGCGGCGCCGTCGGCGTCAGCCACGGCTCGACGCCGTTGTTGACGAACGGGTCGTCGGCCCACTCGGCGATCTCGTGGCTGATGGCGTGGATGTCCTGCAGCGCCCAGTCGGTGCCGCCGTTCGGTCGCGAGTAGAGGCCGGGGCTGACGTAGGAGGCCCAGGCGAACGTCTGCACGGCGGCGTTGCCCTGCGACTTGCCGTTGCCGAGGCGGTTACCGGCTGCCCGGGTGCCGTGGTAGCCGATGACGCAGCAGTCGGTCAGCGACGTGCCGCTGTGGAGCATGACGTCGTCGGTGAGGTAGAGCGGCAGGTGCGTCGGGTCGGCGGTGGTCTCGAGGTTGGTGATCTGCGCCGACCACCAGCCGATGTCGACGCTCGCGAACACGACGCCACGGCCGCTCTGGAGCAGGCCACCCTGGTTGGCGGGCACCGTGATCGTGACGGGCGGCAGGACGTTCGGGTGCAGACGCAGGTGGTACGGGCTGGCGCCGGTCTTGTCGAACTGCGCACGCATCGTCGCGTCCTGCAGCTGCAGGGGCACGCCGGCGTCGGCCTGCGAGAGGGCACCGCCGGGGCCCTTCACCAAGGCCGGGCTGTTCGGGAAGCTGCCGGCGGCGGTGGCGGCCGTCGTCGAGCCGTAGTCGCCGGTGGCGAACTGCGGTGAGGCGAGCGTCGCGCCCAGAACGCCCGACCCGTCGAAGGTCCGGCCGGCGATGACGACCTTGATGGGCGTGACGTCCACCTGCACCGTCACGTCGCACGCGGCACCCGAGCACGAGTGCGGGTCGGCGCCGACCATGTTGTAGCCGTAGGTCCTGCCGTCGGCGGGATCGGTCTGGGTGCCGTACCAGTGGGCGACGGTCCGACTGGTCGGCAGGACCGTCGCGCCTCCCATCGTCACCGACTCCGCCTTGAGGGCGTCATCGCCGATGACCTGCGGCTCGGACGTGGTGGGTGTACCAGCCGTGGCCACTCCGGCGGCCGCCACGAGTGACGCGGCGGCGACCAGCGCTGCTGCTGTGGAACGCATTCTCATGTGTGCTCCATCCAATGGGTGTGTTGAGAAGGCCCCCGATGCGCGGAATGTAACCCCCGAGACGTGCCAGTGGGTGCTTTTGATACGGTGTAATTGCTTGAGAGACAGCGGTTTTCATGGAACTCTCAGGTTCGGCACATGGTTTCGGCAGGTGGCGTCCAGCAGGTGCCCAGCGACCCTCCAGCAGCCCTCCGGCGGCAGGTGTCGGACAGGGGCTAGGTTGCTGATGTGGACACCGACGAGATCCTGACGCTCCTGCGCGACGTCTCCGACGAGGTCGTCAACCCCCGCTTCCGGGCGCTGGCCGATGGGGAGGTCCACGAGAAGCGTCCGGGAGACCTCGTCACCGACGCCGACCGCGAGGCCGAGGTGCTCATCACCCGGGCCCTGCACGACGCCTTCCCCGATGCCGTCGTCCTCGGCGAGGAGACCTTCGCCGGCGACCCCGCCCTCATGGACCGGTACGCCGCGGCGTCGCACGCCTTCACCCTCGACCCGGTCGACGGTACGAAGAACTTCGTCCACGGCTCGCCCGACCACGCGGTCATGGTCAGCGAGACCGTCGACGGCCAGGCGGTCCGGGCGTGGATCTGGCAGCCGCAGCACGGGCTCGGCTACGTCGCCGAGCGCGGTGCCGGCTCCTGGCGCCACGACGCCGACGGCACGACGCGGCTGACGGTCCCCGACGCGTCGGGCACCGAAAGGCGCGACGGGCTGCGCGGCCGCACCTCGCGCCGGGCCTGGATCGGGCGCAGCCTCGACGGCCTCCCGCCGCTCGAGCTGACGTGGGTGTCGTGCGGCATCGACTACCCGAAGCTCGTCGAGGGCGCCGCCGACTACGTGCTCTACGGACGCGGCGCACCCTGGGACCACGTGCCCGGCTCGCTCCTGCTCGCCGAGGCCGGCGGCGTCCTCGGGCGCGCCGACGGCAAGACGTACTCGCCGCGCGACACCGCACCGCCCGGGCTCGTCGCGGCCGGCAGCCCGGGCGTCTACGACCGCGTCGTCGCGGCGCTCGCCGCCGGGGTCGGCGTCGACTGAGCCCAGCCCCTCAGCCCTCGGACGCCTCCTTCGACGCCTTCTTCGAGGCGGCCTTCCGGGCCGGGCCGGTCGTGGCAGCCTTGGTCGCCGCCCGGGCCGCCTTCTTCTCCGTGCGCGTGGCGCGCTCCGGCTTCTTCGCCTCGACGTAGCGCTCGGGGTCCTTGTCCTTCGGGGTGATCCCGTCGGCCCACCGCTGGGCCTCGTAGCGCAGGAACTGCACGGCGATCTCGTGCCGCAGCTCGAGGCTCGCGCGCTGGCGGAAGTCGGCGAGGTCCTGGCGCTCCTCCTCGCCCATGTGGTCGCTGTTGTGGACGTTGGCGTCGACGACGGCGGTCCACCACGCGTCGGACCCGGTGCGGCACCGGCCGACCTTGCGCACCGCCTTGCGGATCTCGTTGTGGTCGTGGACGGCGTCCTCGACCTCCTCGTCGACCGACTCGGCGTCGGCGCCCCCGGTGCCGAGCCGGAGCAGCTCGGGGTAGAAGAAGCGCTCCTCGGCCTCGGCGTGCACCTCGAGGAGCACCTCGAGCCGCTTCCACACGGCGGCCAGGCCTTCGTGGTCGTCGCGGGGCCACTCCTCGAGCATCGCGAACATCCGGCGCTGCTCCTCGTGCTGGTGGGCGATGACCTCGGTGATGTCCACGGCTGCTCCTTCGCGGGCTCGGTGTTCGGCGACTGTCGCGTTCATACCCATTTCGCGTATCAGCGGAGGGCATCGGTGCCACCGTTGGTCGGAGAGGGTCACCAGCGGCAGCGAGCAGCGACGTGCAGCAGCCAGAGGCAGCGAGGCGGTGGGTCGGATGACGAGCAACGATCTCGTCGTGGTTCTCCCGGGCATCACGGGCAGCACCCTCGGGGTGCGCGGCGCCGACGGGTCACCGGCCGGCGCCAACCTCATCTGGGCGCCGAGCGCCGGAGCGGTGTGGAAGATGTTCACCGGCGGCGACTCCGTGCTGATGCACGCGCTGCCGACCGGCATCGGTGACGCCCACCCGGGCGACGGCGTGGAGGCGGTGGCGCTCATGCCGGACGTCCACGTCCTCCCCGGCATCTGGACCCCGATCCGCGGCTACGACGTGCTCGTCGCGGCGCTGGAGAAGCTCGGCTACCGGCGTGACAACGGCGCCCAGCCACCGACCCTCATCGCCTTCGCCTACGACTGGCGTCTGTCCAACCGGTACAACGGCCAGCGGCTCGGCACCGTCGTCGAGCCCGCGCTCGAGCGGCTGCGCGCCCGCGGCGGTGAGTGGGCCGACGCCAGGGCGGTCTTCGTCTGCCACTCGATGGGTGGGCTCGTGGCGCGCTGGTACATCGAGAAGTGCGGCGGCGCCGAGGTGACCCGCAAGCTCGTGACGCTCGGGACGCCGTGGCGCGGGGCCACCGATGCCCTCGAGCAGCTCGTCAACGGCGTCAAGAAGGGCGTCGGTCCGTTGTCGGTCGACCTGACGGCGTTCGCGCGGAGCATGCCGTCACTGCACCAGCTGCTGCCGGAGTACGCGTGCATCGGCGGCGCCGGTGGGACCGGGAGCTGGGCCAAGACGACCGAGGTGCAGGTGCCGAACGTCGACGCGGCGATGGTCGCGGACGCCATGGCCTTCCACACCGACCTGCAGGCGGCCGAGGCGGCGCGCCCGGGTAGCCGCGACACGACCCACATGGTGCTCGGGGTGCGCCAGCCGACGCAGACCACCGTGACCTTCCAGGGCGGGCGGGCCGTGACGTCGCAGAGCTTCGGCACCGACGACGACTACGGCGACGGCACCGTCACCCTGACCGGGGCGGTCGGGCTGGGGGAGAGCCTCGACACCAACCTCGCCGTGCGGGTGCCCGACCAGCACACCAACCTCCAGTGCAACCCGTTCGTCCTCGACCAGGTGCAGGAGATCCTCACCGCCAAGCCCGTGCGGCGGCGCGACCTCGCCACCGTCAGCATCCGCGCCGTCGTGCCCGACCTCGTCACCGAGGGCCACCAGCTGCGCGTCGCCTTCGACCTCGAGGCCGACGACCCCGACGCCGGGTCGCCCGACCAGCCCGTGCTCGTCACGGTGACGAGCGAGACCGGCACGGTGCTCGCCACGACCGAGAAGACGACGCGAGACGGGCACGGGTCGGTGCGCTTCGCCGACCTGCCGCCCGGCACGCACACCGTGACGATCGGGGGGTCGGGCCCGGCCGCGACGGTGCGGCCGGTGACCTCGACGACGCTCGTCTGGCCGACCGACACCTGACGCGTCGACGGGTAGGCGCCGCAAAACCCGCTGGCGGGTGTCGGTGCCGGGTGCTGGGGTGGGGCGATGACCGACACCACCACCTCGTCATCCCTGCCCGCCGACCAGCGGATCGGCTGGGACTGCGTCGCCCTCGACTGCGCCGACGCGGCCGGCGTGGCGCAGTTCTACGCCGACCTGCTCGGCGGCCGGGTCGACGCCGACCCCGACGGCGACTGGTTCAACGTCCTCTGGGACGGCCCGCGCATCGCCACGCAGGTCGCCCCCGGCCACACCTCACCCGACTGGCCGCGTGGTCAGCAGCAGGCGCACCTCGACTTCGTCGTCGTCGACATCGCGGCCGCGCACGAGCGGGTGCTCGCCCTCGGCGGCACCGCCCTCGACCCCGTAGAGCCGCCCCAGCCCTCTCCCGAGCGCGGTTTCCGCGTGTACGCCGACCCCGCCGGGCACCCGTTCTGCCTGTGCCGTCCCACCGAGGACGCCTGGGGCTGAGGCGGATTCGCCGCCTCAGGCTTGGGGCAGGTTGATCCCGAAGTGCTCGCGGAGCACGGCCGGCCGCTCTGACGCCTCGACCGCGCGCTCGTCGCGGTTGCCGTGCGTCGTCGTGATGAGGCGGTCGCCGCTCAGGGTGACGCGCCCGGTGGCGGTGAGCAGGGAGGCGAGCCGCTGCTGGGTGAAGTGGCTGTCGGGCGAGGTCTGCTGCCACTGGTTGCGCGGCGCGAAGTCCGCGAGCGGGTGCGGCCGGGTCGTGAAGGTGTACCCCGGCGACCAGTGCCCGATCCGCGAGTCGCCGTGGCGCTCGCGGTAGGTCCACGTGCCGCCCCCACTCCCTTCGTCTCGCCCGACCACGGAATCGCTGTCACGGACGAGCCCGACGTCGGTGCCGCGCTCGCGTCGCGCGAACCCGTCGCGCAGCGGCAGCGGCTCGATGAACCCCGCGCCGAAGCCGACGTCGGCGAGCACCCGCTCGTCCATCGCCTCGCTGTCGACGACGAGCGCGAGGTGGTCGAACTCCGGCGTCAGGCCGCCGCCGCTCATCGCGACCCGCGCCGACACGAGGTCGACGCGGTAGCCGACGGTGCGCAGCAGCGCCGCGAAGAGCCCGTTGAGCTCGTAGCAGTAGCCGCCGCGGTGCTGGCGGACGACCTTGTCGACGAACGCGTCGAGGCCGAGGCGGATCGGCCGGCCGAGCTCGATGTCGAGGTTCTCGAACGGCACGGCGAGCAGGTGGGCGCGGTGCAGGCTCGACAGCGCCCCGAGCGTCGGGGCCGCGGGCAGCGTCGCCCCGATGCGCCGGGCGTACGCAGCGGCATCGGCGTCGCCCAGGAACTCGGTGCTCGCATCGGTGGTCGCGTCGGTGCTCGGGTCCATGGGCGTCATGGTGCGACCTCCAGTGCACCTGAGGTCAAGCCGTGGGCGTGGGCGGCGCGCTCGGCGTGGTGGGCAGGGGCAACGTGAGCCCGACCATCGTGACGCCGCGCCCGTCCCACTCGAACCCGGTGCGGTCGAGCAGGTCGTGGGCGACCGCCCGCAGCGCGTCGGGGTCGAGCGTCGGCGCCGGCAGCGGCCCGCGCTCGAGCGCCTGGACGCCGTCGTCGTAGCGCACGATGACCTCGATCCGGGCGGGCAGCCGGGCCGGACCGTCGAGACCGGCGACCCGCTGGACCGCCCGGGAGACCTGCTCGTCGAGGACGGCGAGGACCTTGGAGCGGGTGCGGGTGGCGGCGAGCGAGCGCGTCGCGCTGACCGACCGGCGCGGGCCGGGCAGGCGGACCGTGGCGTCGTCGGTGCCGGCGGCGATCGCGACGAGCCGCCGGGCCATCGCCGTGGAGACGACGCCCTTGAGTCGCTCCTCACTCCAGCCGTACAGGTCGGACACGACGAACAGGCCTGCGGCGTGGAGCTTCTCGTACGTGGTCGGGCCGACACCCCAGAGGTCGTCGAGGTGCAGCCGGGGCCGCACCCGCGCCTCCGTGTCGGCGTCGACGACGACGAGGCCGTCGGGCTTGGCGCGCCGGCTCGCCAGCTTGGCCATGAGCTTGGTGCGCCCCACGCCGACGCTGACCGGC
>JAEXXY010000246.1 GCA_023451855.1 Actinomycetes bacterium | reverse complement strand
GCTCCAGCTCGTCGCCGGGGTGGCCGCCCTCGTGTGCGTGTCGCTCGCCTGGCCGCGGCGGCGCGGCCGACGTGTGCACGGCCCGACGTCCGAGCCGGTCCAGGTCGTGCTGCTGCTCGCGGCGCTGGCCGGGACCGTGGTCGTGGCAGCGAGCCGTGACGTCGGCACGTGGCTCGTCGCCCTCGAGCTGGCGACGCTGCCGGTCGTCGTCCTCGTGGCGCTGTCCGGTCGGCGCTCGGCCGTCGCGGGAGCCACCCAGCTGCTCGTCATGTCGCTCGTGTCGTTCGCGCTGCTGACGCTCGGCGTCGCCCTCTGGTACGCGGCGACGGGCAGCCCGTTCCTGACGCAGGACGCCGCCCTGTCGACGAGTGGGGCGTTCGAGGTCGCCACCGGCGCACCGACGTCGGTCGTCTTTCCGTCCGTGTCGGCGGGCGTCGTGTCGCTCGCGACGGTCCTCGTGCTGGCCGGCGTCGGGTTCAAGCTCTCGCTCGTGCCCTTCCACGCGTGGACGCCGACCGCGTATGCGGGGGCTCCGCTGCCGATCGCGGCCTTCCTCGCGACGGTCTCGAAGATCGCCGCCCTTGCCGCGCTGCTCGTGGTCCTGCGGGCCGTGTCGGTGCTCGGCACGCCGGCGCTGCTGTCGATCGCTCTGCTCGCGGCGCTGAGCATGACCGTCGGCAACGTCCTGGCCCTGCGCCAGGACGACGTCGTGCGCCTGCTCGCGTGGTCCACCGTCGCGCAGGCGGGCTGGGTCGTGCTCCCGCTCGTCAGCATCTCGGCGCTCGGCGTCGGGGCGAGCGCCACCTACCTGCTCACCTACGTCGTCGCCACGCTCGTCGCCTTCGCCGTCGTGGCCGTGACCGTCCGCGAGCGTCCGGCAGACGGCCGCCGTCTCGCCGGCTACGAGGGCCTGTGGCGCCGGAGCCCGTGGCGAGCCGGGGCCCTGGCCCTCGCCCTGACCTCGCTCGCCGGCCTACCGCCGGGCATCATCGGCCTCGTCGGCAAGGTGGTCGCCCTGCGACCCGTCGTCGCCGAGGGCTGGGTGTGGCTGGCCGCCATCGCGGCGGCCAACGCCGTCCTCGGGGTGGCGGTCTACCTGCGCTGGCTGCGTCCGGTCGTGTCGTCGCCCGACGCGTCGATGGGCGACACGTGGACCGAGGGACTCGACGTCCCGCGCCGGCGTGGCGGGTGGGTCGCGGTGGCGGGCCTGGTGCTCTCGGCCGCGGTGCTCGTCGTCGTCAGCGTCCAGCCGGACGTCCTGCTGCGCCTGCTCGGCTGACCGGCGGCCGTCCTCGGTCGCGATGGCGGCCAGACCGACCGGGTCACGAGCCCGCTGCATCCGGGAACGCGCCGCCACGGTGGCGGTGGCGCCGACGATCCGGCTCGCACTGGCACGGGCAGATGGGCAGGCAGAGCTCCTCGAAGCAGGCGTCCAGGCAGCCGCACTCCTGCTCCGGTTCGGGACCGTGGCGCTCGAGCCATTCGGCGCGTCCCCTGGCCAACCCTTCGAGCCGCGCCCGGCGCAGCCCGGCGGGTGTCGGATGGTCGGGCGGGGTGCCCAGTCGTTCGCGGCTCTCGGCCCGGCGGTTCCGCAGTGTGTACCAGCCCTTGGCGTCGGGCTGGCCCTTCCGGGGGTCGGCGCCCCGGTGGACCGGGGTGGTGCCGGGGCCGGTGACGTCGAGGTGGCTCGGGAAGTGTCGTTCGGCGTGGTCGCGGAGCACGTCCCAGGGCACGGGCGGCACCCCGGCGCCCGACGCGTCGACGACCTGGAGCCGCAGCCCCGCCAGGTGCAGGATCCTCGACAGCGTCCCGACGCTGACGTCCCGCTCGCCCGTCTCCAGCCGCCCGACCTGAGCGCGCGAGAGGCCCAGGCGCGCCGCGAGCTCCCGCTGGCTCAGATCGGCCAGCCGGCGCACGCGACGAACCTAGCCCGGGACATCCAGCTCGCCATCGGTCATCGGCCCTCCCAACAGTGTCGAGACCACCCTCGCGCAGGGCATCAGCTCGGCGTCGGCGTCGTCCCCAGCCCGCCGCGTGGCGGCGCCCGAGGCCTCCGGTTCGTCCACAGGGGTGACCCCGCGACCGCTCACCACCTGCTCCCCCTTTGGGAGCAGGTGGTGAGGGTGCGAGGGTGTGCCGGGCTGGGCGGTGGGGGTCGCGTCCTTCACGCACTGCTCCCGCTGTGGGAGCAGGTGGTGAGGCCGCGAGGGTGTGCCGGGCTGGGCGGTGGGGGTCGCGTTCCTCACGCGCTGCTCCCGCTCTGGGAGCAGCGCGTGAGGCTGCGCGCGGTGGTGGTGCCGGGCCCTGGCGCGTGCGACCCCGCCGCTCCTCGTGGCGGCGGGGTCGGGTTCGGTGCGGCCTGACGTCAGCTGAGGGCGAGGGCCTCGCCTCGGGCGACGGGGGCCGGTGCCACGGTGTCCGTGGCGCGCTTGGCGTGCCGCAGGCCGAGGATGCTGAGCACGAGGATCAGGCCGGCGCCGACGTAGGCCACGACCGCGGCGATGCCGGCGACGGCGCCCATGGTGCCGAAGGCGTAGGCGTTGAGCAGCAGGCCGCGCAGGGTGTTGCCCATGAAGAGGGTCTGGCGCAGCTGACCGAGCTCGGCGACCTTCGCCTGGTCGGCGCCTGCGTCCTTGGTCAGGGTCATGAACTCGCCCGAGACCTGCTCGTAGGTCCGGTTGTCCGACGCGGCGTTCATGTGGACGAGGATGTAGTGGTCGGCGAAGGCCTTGGCCTGCTCACCGGTCGTCATCTTCGTCTGGCCGTCGGCCCACGGCTCGAGGGCGGCCTTGTCGGCGGGAGCCATCTTCGCGATCGCGGCCGCGGCCGGCATCGTGATGTCCTGCTGGGCCAGCTGCTGCTGGACCTGGTCGCCGATGAAGCTGCTCGCGTAGGTCATCAAGCCTCCGGCGACGAGCAGGACGACGGCCACGATGAGGCCGGTCCACGAGATGAGCCTGTCGAGCGTCTTGCGCATGGTTGCGCCTCCTGGTGTGAGGATCGGGGTGTCTCCCCGGGTCGGTTCCTGACACTGCGAAACTACTACGACGCGTAGTACGACATGTAGTAGTTGAATGATCATCGGTTGTGGTGTCCGTCACCCCGGCTCCCAGCCAACGCCCAGCCCGGGGGAACCGCACCAGGGCTCCGCGCGTTGACCCGACATGCACAACCACTTCAACGGGCTCAAGACCGCTGCCCTCTTCGGCGGCATCTGGGCCCTGTTGCTCGGGATCGGCGCCCTCGTCGGCGGCGGCCGTTACCTCTGGGTCTTCGCCCTCATCGGCGTCGCGACGACGTTCTACGGCTACTGGAACTCCGACAAGCTGGCCATCCGCGCGATGCACGCCTACCCGGTGTCCGAGGCGCAGGCCCCGACGATGTACCGCATCGTCCGCGAGCTCTCCACCCGGGCGGGCAAGCCGATGCCGCGCCTCTACATCTCCCCGACCCAGGCGCCCAACGCCTTCGCGACGGGTCGAAACCCCAAGAACGCCGCGGTCTGCTGCACCGAGGGCATCCTCCAGCTGCTCGACGAGCGCGAGCTGCGCGGCGTCCTCGGCCACGAGCTCATGCATGTCTACAACCGCGACATCCTCACCAGCTCGGTCGCGGCGGCGGTCGCCGGTGTCATCACCTCGATCGGCCAGATGCTGATGTTCACGAGCATGTTCGGCGGTGGCGGCAACGACGACGACCGCCCCAACCCGTTCGCCCTGCTCGTCATGAGCCTGCTCGCCCCGCTCGCCGCCGTCCTCATCCAGATGGCCATCAGCCGCACCCGCGAGTTCGACGCCGACGAGGACGGCGCCGCGCTGACCGGCGACCCGCTCGCCCTCGCCTCGGCCCTGCGCAAGCTCGAGGCCGGCGTCGCCCGCGCTCCGCTGCCCCCGCAGCAGGACATCGTCAACGCGAGCCACATGATGATCGCCAACCCGTTCCGGGCGCAGGACGTCACCCGGTTCCTGTCCACCCACCCGCCGATGGACCGCCGCATCGCGCGCCTCGAGCAGATGGCAGGCGGCCCGCTCCAGCACTGACGGGGTATCCCGGCGACGCCGGGCCGCCCCATCTGGCAGGCTCGCTCCCATGCGCAGTCTCACCCTGGCCGAAGCCCGCGAGCGATCCTCGCTGCTCACCGTCACCTCGTACACGGTCGACCTCGACCTCGACCAGGGGCCCGACGTGTTCGGCTCCCGCTCGACGGTGCGGTTCACCTCCGCAACGCCCGGGGAGAGCTCGTGGGTCGACGTCAAGGCGCGGTCGGTCGAGTCCGTGACCCTCAACGGTGCGGCGCTGGACCCGGCAGGGGTCGTCGACGGCCGGCTCGAGCTACCGGGGCTCGCCGCCGACAACGAGCTCGTCGTCGTCGCGACGATGGAGTACAGCCACGACGGCCAGGGCCTGCACCGGGCCACCGACCCCGCCGACGGTCTCGACTACGTCTACGGCCACCTCTTCCTCGACGCCGCCCCCAGCGTCTACGCCTGCTTCGACCAGCCCGACCTCAAGGCGCCCTACGACGTCACGGTCCGCGCCCCGCGCGAGTGGGTCGTCATCGGCAACGGCGCCGCCGAGCAGGTCGAGCCGGGCACCTGGGTGCTGGCCACGACCAAGCCGCTCGCCACCTACTTCGTCACGGTCTGCGCCGGGCCCTACGTGTCCGTCCTGGCCGAGCACGACGGCATCCCGCTCGGGGTGCATGCCCGCGCCTCCCTCAAGGAGCCGCTCGAGCGCCACGCCCCGGAGATCCTCGACGTCACGCGTCGCTCCTTCGACTACTTCCACGGGCTCTTCGGCATCCGGTACCCCTTCGGGGAGTACCACCAGGTCTTCGTGCCCGAGTTCAACGCGGGTGCGATGGAGAACCCGGGCTGCGTCACCTTCCGCGACCAGTACCTCTACCGCGGGGCCGCGACGCGCGACGAGCTGCTGACCCGCGCCAACACGGTGAGCCACGAGATGTCGCACATGTGGTTCGGCGACCTCGTGACGATGAAGTGGTGGGACGACCTCTGGCTCAACGAGTCGTTCGCCGAGTACATGTCCCACCGCTGCCTCGTCGAGGCGACGGAGTACACCGACGCCTGGGTCGACTCCTCGATCGTGCGCAAGGTGTGGGGCTACGGGGCCGAGCGCTCGCCCTCGACCCACCCGGTGGCCGGCGTCGAGGCCCTCGACGCACAGAGCGCCCTGCAGAACTTCGACGGCATCTCCTACGCCAAGGGCGCCGCAGCGCTGCGCCAGCTCATCGCCTACGTCGGCGACGACGCCTTCATCGCCGGCGTGCGCACGTACCTGACCGACACCTCGTACGGCAACGGCACCCTCTCCGACTTCCTCGGCGCCATCGAACGGGCGAGCGGCAAGGACCTCACCGCGTGGTCGAAGGGCTGGCTGCTCACCGCCGACCGCGACATGATCTCCGTGGAGGTCGACGAGCAGGACGGAGTCCTCCAGAGCGCCACGGTGGTGCGAGAGGCGCCGTCGGCGCACCCGGCCGACCGGCCGCACGCCTTCGACGTCGCGGGCTGGACCGACGGTCGCGAGACCGCCCGCGTCTCCACCACCGTCACCACCGACCGGACGCCGCTCGACGCGCTCGTCGGTACCCGCGTCCCCGCCGTACTCGTGCCCAACGCGTCCGACCTCACGTGGGCGCGCGTGCGCCTGCCCGACGCGACGGTCGCGGCCCTGCCGGACCAGCTGGCCCAGGTGCCCGACCCACAGGCCCGGGCAGTCGTGTGGTCGGCGCTCATCGACGGCGTCCACGGCGCGTCGGTGGCCCCTGACGCCTTCCTCGACGTGTTCGACGCCGCGTGGCCGCACGAGACCAACTCCTCGATCCTGACCCGCATGGCGGCCTACGCCGAGCATCGCATCGTGCCGTTCTTCGTGCCTCGCCCGGCCCAGGCCGCCGCGGTCGCACGGCTCGCCTCGGCCGCAGCCTCCCTGCTGGACCGGGCCCCGGCCGGATCGACCGAGTCCCTCGCCGCAGCCCGGCTGCTGGCCGGCACGAGCGACGACGAGTCGCTGCTGCGGGCCTGGGCCGACGGCAGCCAGCTGCCCGAAGGCCTGTCCGACGACGGCGACTTCCGGTGGATCGTCGTGCGCAACCTCGCCTCACGAGGGCTGCTCGACGTCCCCGGCGTGGAGGCGTTCCGGGCCAAGGACGACACGCTCCAGGGCGCGCTCAACGCCCTCATGTGCCGGGCGTCGCTGCCGGCGACCGACGACAAGGCCTGGGCCTGGGACCAGCTGACCGGGCGGCACGGTCGCTCGAACTACGAGATGGTGCACCTGGCCCGCGGGTTCTGGATGGCGCCCGATGACGCCCTCGTCACCGACTACGTGCCCCGGTACTTCTCCGACGTGCCGGCGATGTCGGGATGGGTCGGTGAGGATGCCCTGTCGCGGGTCGTGCTCGTGGCGTTCCCCAAGGTGTTCACTGAGGACACCGCCCGCCTCAGCGCGGACGCCCTCGGCCGCCACGACCTGACACCGGCGGTGCGCCGCTCGCTCGTCGACGCCGACGCCGAGCTGCGCGAGGCCCTCGAGTCCCGCACCACCTTCGGGGCGGTGGCGTGACGGCCCTCGTGTGAGACCGCTTGAGCGGCAAGGCTTCTGGAGCGTCGACCTCGCCGACGTCAACGCGGCCGACTCCCTCGTGATCCTGCGCGACTACCTCGTCGACGTCGCCGATCGGTGGTTCCTCCTGAAGGAGGGCCGCCGGTCGACGGCCGAGGAGATCGAGGAGGCTTGGGCGGCGATGCCGTGCGGCGACCTCGCCGCCCCGACCGGCGCGTTCGTCGTGGCCCGCGACGCGGCCGGTCGCCTCGGCGGTTGCGTCGGCGTGCGGCTCGTCGACCCCGGCCCCACCGCCGAGAGGGAGGGACCAGTGTGCGAGCTGAAGCGGATGTTCGTGCGTCCCGAGGCGCGCGGCAGCGGTCTGGCGACGCGGCTGCTGGCCGCGGCCGAGGACGCCGCGCGGGCCCTCGGCGCGAGGACGATCCGCCTCGACACGCGTCTGGACCTCGTCGAGGCCCGGTCGCTCTACGCCCGGCACGGCTACGCCGAGGTGCCCTGCTTCACCGTCGACGACCCGTACGCCGAGGTCTGGTACGCCAAGAGCCTCGTCGCTGGCGCCGCCGTGCCGCGCCCGGAGCGGGCGTGACCGTCGCGGGGTGGCCGTACCGGCGGCCTGACGGCCCGGGGCGGCGGGCGCTGCGCAACGTCGTGCGCCCGGCGGTCGAGGTCGGGGCTCTCGTCTGGGCCGGGCAGCGACTCGGCGAGCCGGTCGCCGCCGCGCTGGCGGTCGTCCTGCTCGGCCACCTGGTGCTGCTGTCCCTCTGCCTCCTGCTGCGCCACGACAGCCGGCGCGGCGAGTCGGGCAAGGAGCGCCCCCGCGTCCTGTCGACGCTGTGGCGGATGCCCAAGGCGCGCGTCGTGTCGTGGGAGGGTGATGCCGGTGTCGTCTACCTCGTGCGCGAGAAGCTGCGCCGTGACGGTGCCGCGGCCCGCGACCTCGCCCACGAGCGCGGGCACCTCGTGCGCATCCCGATGCGCTTGTGCGACCCGTGGGGAAAGCACGTCACCGAGGTGCCGGACCTGATGCCGGCCCGTTTCGAGGTGCTGGCGCAGGGAGGCGTCCTGCTGCCCGCGGCCGAGCAGCCCGAGGTGCTCGGCGACTTCGTCACGTTCTGGGGCTCCTGCATCGCCGGGGCGCGCGACGGCTCGCTCGAGGTGCTGCGGCGCGGCACCGACGTGTGCCTGTCGACGAGTGTCGTCGAGCCGCCGAACGGCCAGGTGCTCGTGCTCATGGCCGAGTCCGACTGGGACCTCGTGCGGCGCTGCCGCCCCGCGGCCTCCGCACCCGCGCTCACGCCCTGACTTCGTGCCGAGGCGCGGGCCGGGCGCGGCGGGGTCACCAGGGGCTGGGCTCGTAGTCCTTGACGAAGCAGCCGTACAGGTCCTCGCCGGCCTCGCCGCGCACGATGGGGTCGTAGACGCGCGCCGCGCCGTCGACGAGGTCCAGCGGCGCGTGCCAGCCCTCGGCCGCGATGCGCAGCTTCTCGTCGTGGGGACGCTCGTCCGTGATCCAGCCGGTGTCGACGGCCGTCATGAGGATGCGGTCGCTCTCGAACATCTCGCCGGCGCTCGTGCGGGTCATCATGTTGAGGGCGGCCTTGGCCATGTTCGTGTGCGGGTGGCCCGGGCCCTTGTACCGGCGGGAGAACTGGCCCTCCATCGCCGACACGTTGACGACGTAGGCGCGTCGGGCCCCGGCGGCGATCGCCGCGCGCATGGCAGGGCGCAGCCGCGAGACGAGGATGAAGGGCGCGGTCGAGTTGCACAGCTGCACCTCGAGCAGCTCGAGCGGGTCGACCTCCTCGACCTTCTGCGTCCACGAGTTGTTGCGCTGGAGGTCGGGCAGCAGGCCGCCGGCATCGACGGCGGTGCCGGCGCGGTGTGCCTCGAGGCTCGCGTGGCCGGCGGTCAGGGCGAGGGCCGTCATCGACGCGGCGGTCTGGGCGGCGAGCGCGTGCTCGGCCGACTCGCCGTCGTGGTGGGCGACGGCGTGGCCCCTGAGGGCGCCGGCGATGGAGGCCGGGTGCGCCTCGCTGATCCGGTCGAAGGTCACCATCTCCGGCAGTGCCACGCCGTCGGGCAGCGGCGCCCCCTCGAGCTCGACGAGGTTGCTGTACGCGCCGGGGGAGCGGCGCACCGTCTGCGCCGCGTTGTTGACGAGGATGTCGAGCGGGCCTGCCGAGGAGACCTCGTCGGCCAGGGCGACGACCTGCGTCGGGTCGCGCAGGTCGATGCCGACGATCTTGAGCCGGTCGATCCAGTCGGCCGAGTCCTCCATCGAGGAGAACCGGCGCATGGCGTCCTTGGGGAAGCGCGTCGTGATCGTCGTGTGCGCGCCGTCGCGGAGCAGTCGGAGCGCGATGTACATGCCGATCTTGGCGCGGCCACCCGTGAGCAGGGCGCGCTTGCCGGTGAGGTCGGTGCGCTGGTCGCGCTTGGCGTGGCTGAAGGCCGCGCACTCGGGGCAGAGCCAGTGGTAGAAGGCGTCGACGAGCGTGTAGTCGCGCTTGCAGATGTAGCACCCTCGAGGGTTGACCAGCTCACCCGCGTAGGCTCCGGTGACGTTGGACACCAAGGGAATTCCCTTGGTCTCGTCGTCGATCCGCATCGGCGAGCCGGTGGCCGTCGACTCGATGACCTGCCGGTCGGCCTTGCGCTCGGCCCACGTCTTCGCGTTGCGGCGGTCCTTCTTGAGCCGCTTGTACATCAGCGACGCGGCGCGCTTGAGGGTCTCGAAGTCGGGGTCGTCGAGCTCGAGCGAGGGGGCGAGGCCGAGGACCCGCACGGCCGTGGCGACGTCCTCGGGGTCGAGGCGCACGACGGCGGCGGGGTCCAGCTCGTTCCCGGTCTCACTCACCGCGCAAGGGTACGCGTCGGGCCGGGCGCCCCTCGAATCGTCGACCGGGCACGCGAGCGGGGTGGCACCCACCGCGCTTGGGTGCCACCCCGTCTCTCCCACCCGGAGAGTGTGGTCCGCCCGCCCCGGCTCCGGTCAGGGTTCGGAGCGCGGCGCGGACGGAGCCGTGTCGGCGGCGGCCCGGGGAGCATCGGGCCCCGCCGCGTCGGTGTCAGCTCGTGGCGCCGGGCTTGACGGCCAGGGTCACCTGGACCTCCTGCCGCTGGCCGCCGCGGATGACCGTCAGGGTCGTCTTGTCGCCGGCCGTCATCTCGCGGATCTGGGCGACGAGGGCCGTGGCCGAGTCGATGCGCTGGCCGTCGGCGGCGATGACGACGTCACCGTTCTTCAGGCCGGCGTTCGCCGCGGGCGTCCCGCTCTGCACCGAGGCGACCTGGGCACCGGCGCGCTTGGCCGAGCCGTCGGTGACGGTCGTGTCGCGCAGCGTGACACCGAGGAAGGCGTGTTCGGCCTTGCCACTCTTGATGAGCTGCTCGGCGATGGACTTGGCTTCCTTGACCGGGATGGCGAAGCCGATGCCGATGTTGCCGCTCTGCCCCGACGAGCCCTGGCTCAGCGACGCGATCGAGCTGTTGATGCCGACGAGCTCGCCCTTGGAGTTGACGAGGGCGCCGCCGGAGTTGCCGGGGTTGATCGCCGCGGACGTCTGGATCGCGTTCGTGACGACCTCGTCACCCGAGCTGCTGCTGCCCTGCTGCTGGCCGAACGGCGACTGGTTCTGCTCGGAGGTGCTGGTGCTGACCGGCCGGTTGAGCGCCGAGACGATGCCGGTCGTGACGGTGCCGGACAGGCCGAGCGGGTTGCCCACGGCCATGACCGGGTCGCCGACCTTGAGCGCCTCGGAGTCGCCGAGGG